>NZ_LGSU01001494.1 GCF_002260545.1 Hydrocoleum sp. CS-953
TTACTCCACAAGTTGCGCATTTATTCTTTTGCCGTTTTAACAGCGTTGTGACTTCTTTCCTCATACCAGGATGTTTACCGATTCTACTACTCCAGTAAGTCCAGTCCCCGTCATAAGGGGATTTATTACCTTTCACCTTGATGTGCCGTATTATGGGTACATCCGAATGTTGGTTTAAAATATATTCACCATCGTTAAGTATCCAATTCCTCGTTTCTTTAACGTTGGGGAAATATTTTTCTCTAACCCAGGTTTTTGACTTATTTGGATGCCTTCTATTTGCCCATCTCCATAATCTTTTCCAAAGGCGATTATCCATTTCTTTGAATATCTCTTTGCTGACTACAGTTGAGTAATAGTTAGCCCATCCCCTTATCATCGGATTTAGCCTAGCTATTAAGGCTTTAGTTGGGGCATTTTTGTTCTGATCACATATATCTGCCAGTTTCCGATAGTGAGCTTTAATGCTCTTGGAGGACGGTTTAATCAGTGTCTTAAATCCTTGTTCGGTTGACTTTACCTGACCTTGCCTAATTGTGAATCCCAAGAAATCGAATCCAGGCTTGTTCCCTTCATATTCTTCTAAGGTGTGGGCAATTCTGGTATTTTCTGGTTTTAGTTCTAATCCCACCTGGTTTAACCATTCCTGTATTACGGCTTTTGCTTGCAGCACTACTTTGATGTCTTCGTGTAGGATTACGAAATCATCAGCATAGCGAATTAGAGAAAGACTCTTTACCTTACATTGCCAGCCTTTTTGGCTTCCATTGGCTCTCTTCAAGTCAATAGTTTTAGCAAATTCCATTAGTCTTTCTTCCATGCCGTGCAGAGCGATGTTTGCTAGTAAGGGTGATATTACCCCGGACTGTGGTGTATCTTCCACAGTGTCTAGGAATTTATTCTTGTCAAATACCCCTGACTTTAACCATTGTTTGATTAGTCGTCTGTAAGGTGTTTTTCCCATCTTTTCTAGCAGTGCATCATGGTTAATTCGGTCAAAACATTTGGATATGTCAGCATCAAGTACATACTTTGGTTTTTGTTTAATGCTGTCAAAGATTGCTTCTATAGCATCATGTGTTGACCTCCGGAAAAGACCATAGCTATTAGGTTCAAAACGTGCTTCCCATTCTGGTTCCATACCTAACTTTACCAAGCTCTGTAACGCTCTGTTATACATCGTAGGAATGCCTAACGGGCGTTTTTCGTCTTTTCCTGGTTTAGGTATCGAGACATCAGGGGTGGGAGTTGCTTTGAGGTAGCGTGATGAAAGTAGGTTTACCAAGTTGAATCTTTGCATTGGTGGTAGATTTTTGATACCGTCTACACCGGAAGTTTTCTTACTTTGGTTGTCCTGTGTTACGCGCCTAACAGCTAGCAACCTGGCGTAATAACTAGAAGTCATAAGTCTTTGGTATTTACGCATCTTGCGGATTTCGCCACGGCTGGATGCTCTGTAAATTAATTTTTGCAACTTAAATACATTCTTCTCGACCCGTTTCCAATTAATATCTTTCCATTTGAGAGTTGGATTGATACATACTGGAGCTGGTATATCGTCTGTATCCCATGCCACGCTTAAAAAGCGAGTGCTAATTGGCGATCTCTCCATTTCCTGCGGACAGGTGACGCCAACAGAATGTAAGACGCACTCAACAAAGGGCTTTGGATTACCCAATCTTCTTTTTAGTGTTTTAGCCTTATTCATTGCTTGCTCATTACCTTACATTACGTCTAACAGTGGGTACGTCTGCAATTAATGGATAATGAATAATGGATAATTAGAGCATTAGAGACTTAGATAGAAAATTAGAAATTTTCAAAACAACTCTTTCATTATCAATTGTCAATTATCAATTATTTCTGCTTCTTACCCAATCCTACTCTCCCTAAGACCTGCAACAATAGTGCAGATTGACCTTGAATGGCTTCCTAAGATTTCGACCTATATACTTAGGTGTATTAGAGAGGTTTCCTCGTTCCCTTATGCCTTTATTGCGACTAATTTAGTGGGGCAAAATCTCCCGGAGGGTTCGGTATGGTTNACCCAATCCTATTCTCCCTAAGACCTACAACAATAGTGCAGATTGACCTTGAATGGCTTCCTAAGATTTCGACCTATATACTTAGGTGTATTAGAGAGGTTTCCTCGTTCCCTTATGCCTTTATTGCGACTAATTTAGTGGGGCAAAATCTCCCGGAGGGTTCGGTATGGTTAGTTGATATTATCTTTGAAATAATAATATCCAAAGACCCTCTGACTTTCGTCCTACATCCCATAGCTACCTTTGGGATGGTTCTCTGTAACGAGAGTTTTATTGCCTTCCTGTTCGTCCACTTGTCAGCCTTTGCTGGCGGTATCGTTCCTGGTAACTGGTATTGTCCCGCTTTTAGACCAGCTTCACCAGGTTGATGTTCAGTCTCTCCAGTGTGGTCTATGCTGTCAACCCAACAACAGGGCAGATGGAATCTCACCACCAAGGAAATAAGAGTTATTCACAAGTCGAGGATGTCCTCATGTATTGACTTGGAACGGCCATTTATACCTAGCTTCCTAGTTTAGTGGCCAACGAGTCGCACTTCAAACTCAGAGTCGGGAATTTCTTCATCTTCTGGGTCAGGTAGGTCTAAATTTAGCTCTGGGAAATTATTTAGAGCTTCGGCAAGAGCTTCGGGAAATTGGGGCATTTCAGGCATAATTGAATAACATTATCGCTCATAGTGCCGAAATATTATTGCATCATTAGACTAAATAATACCAATTAATATTTGAGACAAAAGTTATAAATAATAAGTCATAAGTCTGAATTAATCTCTGAGTGGGTTTTTTCTGCGAAAATGGTCGGGGAACAGCATTTATATCATGTCTGGTTGAATAGTTATAAATTAAGTCAGGAGTCGGGAGGGAAGAGGGGAAAAAGAAAGTATAGAACCCCTGAAGGGATTTTAAAATTAGAGATTGAGAGTAGGGGAGTAGGGGAGTGGGGGTAGGGACGTTGCATAAGGGCGTCCGTACGGGAGTGTGGAGAGATGGGGAGATGGGGAGATGGGGTGTATTAGATATCTCTCACTCATCCAATCATCAAATCAATTCTTACCCATTTTTTATCAATTAATTCTCCACCAGGACTTATTTTATGGAGATACGGTTAGAGCTTCTATAAAAGGGATAAATTTTTTTATCGCGCTCTTATCCGGACATGATACTAGGGAATAGCAAAAAAATAAATTATCCAACTTTTGAACTAGACCTAATTTGTTTCGCTGCCTAATTTCCTTACTCCCTACTCCCTACTCTGTAAATTCAGGGTAATTGTATCTTTTTTTATTTGGAGTTCCCAATGATGGTGGTGCATAGTAATGGTATAGGAAGTGTGGGGAACGTGGGAAAAAAATGTATATTTTCACCATTACTATGCAGGACTACAGAGGTTTGAACCTTAATATTGGTAACTAATAACTATTAACTAATAACTGATAACTAAAATGACCTACACTTCATCCAAACAACTAAGCTTTGAAGAATTTATTACCCAATATGGAAATAATACAAGCTATGAACTTATTGACGGAGAACTAAGAGATATGCAGCCTACTGGTCCACATGAAGCGGTTGCTGGGAGTCTTAGTGGTAGAATTTATGTTGAAATTTTTCGGAATAATTTAAACTGGTTGATTCCCAAAAATTGTTTAGTAAAACCCCTATTTACTGAAGCAACTGCCCTACGTCCTGATGTGATTGTTTTAGATAAATCAGAACTAATTAAAGAACCTCTTTGGCAAAAAGAACCAGTAATTTGTAATGGTAATACTATTAAACTTGTGGCAGAAGTTGTTAGTACAAATTGGCAAGATGATTATGCTAGAAAAGTAGAAGAATATGCTTTTTTAAATATTTCAGAATATTGGATTGTGGATTTTATAGGATTGGGTGGTTTACAATTTATTGGTAATCCTAAACAACCTACTTTGACAATTTGCCAGTTAGTGAATGGTGTCTATCAGCAAAAACAATATCGTTTGGGAGAACCTATTTATTCTTATATATTTCCTGACTTACAATTGCGACTCAACGACATTATGCAAATTTAAAATGCTGATGGGATAAATATAGCTCTACGCGCAAGTCAGAAGTCAGAAGTCAGAAGTCAGAAGTCGAATTCTTACTTTAGTTATTTTGATAAAACTAGAAAAAATATTTAACTGATAACTCCCTACTCCCTACTCCCTACTCCCTACTCCCTACTCCCTACTCCCTAAATTAACATAGAGGTAGTAGCCTAATCTTGTTAATATGAGTTATTGCCTCAATCCTCAATGCCAAAATCCCCAAAATCCTGAAGGGACATTATACTGCCTCGCCTGTGGGTCAAAATTGCTGCTCAGAGAAAGATATCGGCCCATTAAACCTATCGGTAGGGGTGGTTTTGGTCGGACTTTTTTTGCCGTGGATGAAGATAAACCTTCTCATCCTCCCTGTGTAATTAAACAATTTTTACCTCAAAATACTGGCAACCCAAAAAAAGCTGCCGAATTATTTCAACAGGAAGCTGTTAGATTAGATGAACTTGGTCAACATCCACAAATTCCCGAATTATTAGCTCACTTTGAACAGGATAATAATCAATATTTAGTACAAGAATTTATCGACGGTTCTAATTTAGCTGAAGAGTCAATAAAAAAGGGTCCTTTTGATAGTAATCAAATTAAACAAATCTTGACTGAACTATTACCAGTTTTACAGTTTATTCACGAACATAAAGTAATTCATCGGGATATAAAACCAGAAAATATTATTCGTCGTAGTTCCCCTCCACAAACTACTGGATGGATGACTAATACTAATAGATTAGTATTAGTTGATTTTGGTGCAGCTAAAGTTATTACTGGAACTTCGATAATGCAGCCAGGAACAATAATTGGCAGCCCGGAATATGTCGCTCCAGAACAAGTAAGAGGTCATGCTATTTTTGCTAGCGATATCTATAGTTTGGGAGTAACTTGTATTTATTTGTTGACTCAAGTATCTCCTTTCGATCTATTTGATGTGATGAAAGATAAATGGGTATGGCGAGATTATTTGAATCAATCTATTAATAGTATGTTAGCAAGAATTATTGATAAAATGCTGGCAACTAATCCTAAAATGCGTTACCAGTCTGCTGCGGAAGTAATGAAAGAATTAAACCCAGACCTGAAACTTCCTACTATCCCTCATATTTCTCAACCCACACCATCCTCAACTAGAAGACCAACACCATCTCCAACTCCTGCTAGACGACCTATACCCACATACCAACCTCCGAAACCGCAAACAAAACAACCCACAAATTCTATTACTGCACCGCCTCATGTTGTGCAACCAACTGTTATTCCGCAACCACGACAGTCAACTTGGAAATGTGTCTTAACTTTGACCGGACATTTTGACTCGGTAAACTCGGTAGCATTTAGTCCGGATGGGGAAACTTTAGCGAGTGCGAGTCGAGATAAAACTATTGAAATTTGGGATATGAAAAAAGGTAGACGTTGGTTTACTCTCACTGGTCATGGTGACTCTGTGCAAACAGTCGCGTTTAGTCAAGATGGGGAAATGTTGGCGAGTGGTAGTCGGGATAAAACTATTGAAATTTGGGATATGAAAAAAGGCAAACGTTGGTTTACTCTTATCGGTCATTCTGACTGGGTGGATACGGTGGCGTTTAGTCCGGATAATCAAATGTTGGCAAGTGGAGGTAGGGATAAGGCGATTGAAATTTGGAATTTGCAGAAGGCGAAGCGGTGGTTTACTTTAATAGGACATGAAGACCGGGTTTATACTGTTGCTTTTAATCAAGATAGTGGAATGTTAGCTAGTGGTAGTCGCGACCAAACTATTAAAATATGGGATTTGCAAAAGGCGAAAGAGTTATCTACAATAAAAGGCCATTCTGACTGGGTGCGGTCGCTCACTTTTAGTCCAGATGGTGGAGTATTGGCGAGTGGTAGTCGGGATGGTACGATTAAGTTATGGCAGGTTTATGGAGGGGAACTTATTTCCACACCAATACAAAATTTGAAGTATGGTATGAGTGATGTTTTGTCGGTGGCGTTTAGTCCGAATGGCAAAATAGTTGCCAGTGGATATCGCAATGGGATTATTAATTTATGGGATGCTATTACTGGGGAGTTGTTGGAAACTCTGAATGGTCATGGTAGTGATGTATTTTCGGTTGTGTTTAGTCAGGATGGTAGGAGTTTAGCGAGTGGGAGTAATGATAAAACGATTAAAATTTGGCAGGTGTAAAACAGTTATCAGTTATCAGTTATCAGTTATCATTCCAGTAGGGTGCGTTAATGGAATGTAACGCACCGCCTCTTCCTTACAGCACTTTTCTAATTTATAAACCACATCGTCATAACCAAAAGCTCGTAGGGACGCCCTTATGCAACGTCCCTACATTGTGGTCTACCCAAATGAAAATTGCTGTAATATTTGGTGCGTTACGCTTTCCTTACGGAATGCTGCGCAAACGCTTTTTATGTCGCGTAGCGAAACACACCCTACAAAATTCTACTCTTGCAGTGAATAAATACGGCATAGTAATATTCGGTGCGTTACGCTTTCCTTACGGAATGCTGCGCAAACGCTTTTTATGTCGCGTAGCGAAACACACCCTACAAAATTCTACTCTGTTTCATCTTAAATGTAGGTTGGGTTTCGTCCCTCAACCCAACAACAGTCTTTCTCCCGTACGGACGTTGCATGCAACGTCCCTACCCTACTTCCCTACTCCCTAATGTGGTATAATTGGGGGCAAATATTTTTTGTTTGTTCCCTATTCCCTATTCCCTGTTCCCTATTCCCTAAAATAAAAATATGCTACTAGAATTAAAAAGATTAACCATACCACCCGGACAAAAAGTATTACTAAAAAATGTAACTTGGCAGGAATTTGAAGAAATTATCACCGACTTAGGAGAAAGTCGTTCCTCTCGAATAGCTTATGCAAATAATACTTTAGAAATTATGGCTCCCTTAGCAAAACATGAACGTAGTAAATAAATTATTAGTGATTTGCTAAAAGCACTACTAGAGGAACTAGAAATATAATTTTTAACTCTAGGTTCCACAACTTTTAAAAATGAGCAGATGGCAAAAGGAATAGAACCTGAAAATTGTTTTTATATTGAAAATGAAGCTAAAGTTCGTGGGAAAAAACGTCTAGATTTGACTGTCGATCCTCCTCCAGATTTAGCACTATAAATAGATGTAACTTCCCGGAATCATACTGATATTTATGCAAGTTTAGGAGTAGGGAAATTATGGCGATTTGAGAAAGGAAAGTTGCAGATATATGTATTAGAAAATAACAAATATATAGAGTCAGAATTTAGTCCACATTTTCCCAATTTACTCTTAACTGAAATTATTCCCGAATATGGCGATCGCTGTCAAACTCTAGGTAGAAATCAAACCATGAAAGCATTTCGTAATTGGGTAAGAGAACAAAGATAATTTGGTAATCAATAATATAGAATCCGGATAATTACCATAGCTATGTCATTGCGACTGGAACGGAGTGGAAGGAAGCAATCTCTGCATATCCCTGAGATTGCTTCCTATCGTAGCAATGACGACTTTTCAATTCCATTTATTGTAGGGGTTTGGTTTCCAAATCCCCTTTTCCGTTGGGTTTGGAGACCAAACCCCTACAATTTTTTTTCACAAATTATTAACCACGAACTAAACCACTAAAACCTGCTACCCAGAGAGATGTTAATATCCAACCAAAAACTATATGAACCCATAAATACCATTTAAGTAAAGCACCAGTTTTTACTTTGAATAATATTAATGGAATTTCTCTACCTTTTTTAGGATTTGGCAGCCAATATGTTTGTTGATGTAGGTCAACTATAGGGATAAATGTATCTAATGAATATTTTTCGGANCATAAATACCATTTAAGTAAAGCACCAGTTTTTACTTTGAATAATATTAATGGAATTTCTCTACCTTTTTTAGGATTTGGCAGCCAATATGTTTGTTGATGTAGGTCAACTATAGGGATAAATGTATCTAATGAATATAACCAAAAATTAAATTCTGGATAGTCTATATCAATTTTTTTATTGTTAGTTTCTTCGCTATATGGACTGATTTCTGAAGCTGGTGAAAATAGGCATTTATTATTGGATATTGAGTTTAAACAATTCTCATAACCTGCACGAAATAAATAAAAACCACTGAATATAAAAATACTACTTAAAAGTAAAGCTCTTGTCGGTTTATAGCCATAGACAATTGTAATATCTAGAAAGTAATTCCAAAATTTACTTAATTTGTTGAGTTTTGGTCGAATGTCTCTTTCTTTATGAATTAATATTTCTGTAGCGGCATCTGGATCGCCTTCTTTTTTTAAAACTTCGGCTAATTGTTCATAAGTTTGAGGAAAAAATTCGGGTTGAAGTCTCAGCCATTTGAGGCGGGTTTTGGCATCTTTTAGAACTTTAATATTATCGTCTGTTCCAAGTTTCTGATATATGAAACCATCAAGGTTTATATTGTTTTTTTGAGGCCAACTTTCTTCGTCGTCTCTGAGGCGACCTATTCTGGCAAATTGTAGGTCTATTTTCATGTAGTGAGATTCTATTCTTTGATATTCTTGTTGAAGCAGTGATGTAATTTGATTATTATTTCTATCTGTAATGAAAGGATTTAAGAGACGTAAATATAGGGGGAAAGTTACTTTTTCTTGTTTAATTTTCATCATACTTAATGTGTCGTCAACTCTGGCACTAACTAAATAAATTTTCCCTTGAAAAGTTCCTTTATCTAATAAAATATCTCCCTCAACATTGATTCCTTCAGCAGATAAAACATTACCTTTTTCGTTGGAAAAGTTGCCATTAGTGCAGTCAAGATTTCCTTTAATATTTGCTGCGGTTAAATCTACTTTGCCTTCAGCTTTGAAGCCATAGGTTAGACTGATGTTAGTTTTAACTTCTATATTCTGAGCATTGAGCGCATTTTTTCCTGGATTAGAGAAATGACCTTTGCGACAAGAGAGTTGACCGCCAATAGTAGACCCAGATAGGCTGACTTCTCCCTCAGCCTTGAAATCATTGCCTAGAAAGACATTAGATTTGACTTCTATACTCTCAGCAATAAGTGCATCTTTTCCTGGATTAGAAAAATGACCCCTGATACAAGCGAGTTGACCACCAATAATAGCTCCAGGTAGACTGACTCTACCCTCCGCTTTAAAACCATTGCCCAGAATGACAGAACTTTTAACTTCTATGCTCTCAGCAGTGAGCGCATCTTTTCCTTGATTAGAAAAATGACCTTGACTACAGTCAAGTAGACCACCAATAGTAGCTCTAGATAGACTGACTCTACCCTCCGCCTTAAAGCCATTAATCAGAAATATATCAGCTATGACTTCTATACTCTCAGCAATGAGCGCATCTTTTCCTTGATTAGAGAAATGACCCCTGATACAAGCGAGTTGACCACCAATAATAGCTCCAGGTAGACTGACTCTACCCTCCGCCTTGAAACCATTGCCCAGAATGACAGAACTTTTGACTTTTATATTCTCAGCAATGAGCGCAGATCCTTCTTTATTAGAAAAATGACCATCACTACAGTTGAGTAGACCACCAATAGTAGCTCTAGATAGACTGACTCTACCCTCCGCCTTGAAGTTATTTTTGAGATCGACAGAACTTTTGACTTTTATATTCTCAGCAATGAGCGCAGATCCTTCTTTATTAGAGAAATGACCATCACTACAGTCGAGTGGACCACCAATAGTAGCTCCATATAGATTGACTTCTCCTTCAGCCTTAAAGCCATGACTCAGAAAGACAGAACCTTTAACTTCGATACTCTGAGCAATAAGTGCATATCCTTCTTTATTAGAGAAATGACTCCTAACACAAGCGAGTTGACCACCAATAGTAGCTTCTAATAGACTGATTCTACCCTCAGCCTTGAAACCATAACTCAGAAAGACAGAACCTTTAACTTCGATACTCTGAGCAATAAGCGCATCTTTTCCTGGATTAGAGAAATGACCGTGACTACAATCGAGTTGACCACCAATAGTAGCTCCATATAAAATGACTTTACCCTCAGCCTTGAAACCATTGCCCAGAATGACATTACTTTTGACTTCTATGCTATGAGCCATAACTGCATCTCTTTCTGGATTAAAGAAATGACCGTGACTACAGTCGAGTTGACCACCAATAATAGCTGCATATAAACTTACTCTACCCTCAGCCTTGAAATCATTTCTCAGAAAGACAGCACCTTTTACTTCGATACTTTCAGCAATAAGCGCATCTCTTTCTGGATTAAAGAAATGACCGTGGCTACAGTTGAGTTGACCACCAATATTAGCTTCTAATAGAATGACTCTACCCTCAGCCTTGAAATAATTATCAAGAAAGACAGAACCTTTGACTTCTATATTCTGAGTATTGAGCGCATCTTTTCCTTTATTAGAGAAATGACCTCCACTGCAAGAGAGTACACCACCAATAGTAGCCGCAGATAGATTGACTTGTCCCTCAGCCTTGAAACCATCTCTCAGAAAGACAGATTCTTTGACTTGTATATCCTGAGCAATGAGCGCATATCCTTCTGGATTAGAAAAATGACCTTTAATACAATCAAATTGACCACCAATAGTAGCTCCAGATAGATTTACCTCACCCTTGCTCTGAAAGCCATTTTTCAGATATAAACTACCCCTAACTTTAATCAACTCAGCATCAATACCAACAACATGACCACCATTAAACTTGACTTCTTTTACCTTCGCTCCCCTGAGAATAATTTTTTCTGTAAAAACACATTCTGTGAAATACAATAAACTCTCAAACTTAACAAACTCAAGATTTAATTCCCCCGAAATTTTAGCTCCACGAACCTGTAAACCATGATTAGTAAAATATTTAAAAGCTTCGACATCTGTACATAGCCAGTAAATAAACTTAGCTGGTAATGTTCTTTCTCCTAATGATTCTACTGTAGCTCTATTATTAAATTCCTTTTCTTTAATGATGGCTGCTAATAACTGTTTTAACTCTTCTGGATGTTCTAAAATTTCTAACTCCTTTAATTGTTCTAAACCTAAATCTTCCAAATCTTCTAACTTTTCTACATCTTTTAACTCTTTTAACAGTCTTAAATCTAATTGTTTCTTAAGGAAAATAAGTTTTTTGGATTTAACTTGATAATTAGCTACTTCTCCTTGAACAATAGCTTTTAATAACCTTTTCTCAACTGAAGTAAGTTCTTCTTTGTACCTCTGCTTGGCTAATCTAAATAAATTTCTAAGTTTGTCGTCCATAACTTTTCAGATTTTAGGAATAGGAATATCGTTAATATTGTATAGCAGTTCTTTAATCTATGAAGTACAGTTTTAGATCTCTGCTTAGGGCGGGTTTATATAAATCTTAGGGTAAGCATGAAAATTTCCACTAAAACCCGCCCCTACTATTGCACTATTTTAGGTGTGTAACAAACCTGTAAATTTTCTAACATAAGGCGCCCGAAATCCCAAAACAATATTCAAATTATTTTTTACTTATTTTTAATTATCTATCTTTGTAGTAGGGCTTTAGCCCTTTCAACCTTGATTTTAGGGCTGAAGCCCTACTACGAGCTATAATCAAAAAATCTCAATTACTATTATCCATCATGTCTGAAACAGCAGAACAAATTCGCATCTATGGCACTGTGCAAGGTGTCGGTTTTCGCCCTACTGTCTACCGCATTGCTAAAACATTGGGGTTGCGTGGTGAAGTCAGTAATGACGGACAAGGTGTCTTAATTAAAGTTGTGGGCGATCGCTCTACTATTAACCAATTGATCGAAAAAATTCATTCTGAACGCCCTCCACTTGCCCACATCGAAACCATTACGCGCCACCCCCTGGAAAACGCAAATTTCCCAGACTTTATCATCGCTGCCAGCAACAACAACACCGTTTGTACCCAAATAGCACCCGATGCTGCCACCTGTTCCAACTGCAAAAGTGAAATATTCGACCCTTTGAGTCGGTGGTATCGTTACCCATTCACCAATTGTACCCACTGCGGACCTCGCCTCAGTATTATCAAAAAATTACCTTATGACCGCAAAAATACCACGATGGCAGATTTTAACCTTTGCCCAGAATGTCAGCAAGACTATTCCGATCCCCTCAACCGTCGCTTCCACGCTCAACCTACTGCTTGTCATGTCTGCGGACCGAAAGCTTGGTTAGAAAGAGCGGATGGTAAACCAGTCAGTGCCGATATGTTCTCAATGTTGGATGATGTCGATGCGGTTTGCACTCTCATCCAACGTGGNCTTGCCTCCAGAATATCAAAAAATTTCCCTAATGACGCCAAAAACCCCAGATTGGCAAATTTAACCTTTGCCCAGAATGTCAGCAAGACTATTCCGATCCCCTCAACCGTCGCTTCCACGCTCAACCTACTGCTTGTCATGTCTGCGGACCGAAAGCTTGGTTAGAAAGAGCGGATGGTAAACCAGTCAGTGCCGATATGTTCTCAATGTTGGATGATGTCGATGCGGTTTGCACTCTCATCCAACGTGGAATGATAGTTGCTATCAAAGGTTTAGGGGGTTTTCATCTTGCTTGCGATGCCACAAATGAGGAAGCAGTGCAAAAATTACGTCTTCGCAAACGTCGCCCTGATAAACCTTTAGCGTTGATGGCACGAGATATTGATCTGATTTCTGAATATTGTCATATTAGTGAGACGGAACAGAAATTACTCGAAAGTGTAGCTGCTCCCATTGTTTTGTTGGAAAGAACTATTGCGCAACAGTTAGCGCCCAGTGTTGCACCCGGACAAAATACTTTGGGTTTCATGTTGCCATATACGCCATTGCATCATTTAGCGTTGCGTCGTTTAAATGTTCCCATAGTGTTAACAAGTGGCAATTTNGAATATTGTCATATTAGTGAGACGGAACAGAAATTACTCGAAAGTGTAGCTGCTCCCATTGTTTTGTTGGAAAGAACTATTGCGCAACAGTTAGCGCCCAGTGTTGCACCCGGACAAAATACTTTGGGTTTCATGTTGCCATATACGCCATTGCATCATTTAGCGTTGCGTCGTTTAAATGTTCCCATAGTGTTAACAAGTGGCAATTTTTCTGATGAACCTCAGTGTATTGATAATGAAGAAACGCGGGAGAAACTATCAGAAATTGCTGATTATTTTCTCATACATAATCGCCCAATTTTTAATAGGGTTGATGATTCTGTGGTGCGAGTTATTAAGGAAGTGCCTCAGGTATTACGTCGCGCCCGTGGTTATGCTCCTGCACCGATTAATTTACCTCCGGGATTTGCCGATATTCCTCCTATTTTGGCAATGGGAAGTGAGTTGAAAAATACTTTTGCTTTATTGCGGGATGGACAGGCTATTTTGTCTCAACATATTGGGGATTTAGAAAATAGTTTAGCTGCCAAAGCTTATGAACAAACTTTGAATCTTTTTTTAGGTTTATTGGAGGCGGAACCGAGTGTAATTGTTGTGGATAAACACCCGGAATATTTATCAACAAAATTGGGGAAAGATTTGGCTACTGCTAATAATTTAAAAATAATTGAAGTGCAACATCATCATAGTCATGTCGCAGCTTGTATGGCAGAAAATGGATTAGATATTGATTGTAAGCCAGTTTTAGGAATTGCTTTAGATGGATTAGGTTATGGGGAAGATGGAACTATTTGGGGCGGAGAATTTTTATTAGCAAATTATCACGGGTTTGAACGTTTAGGAGCTTTTAAACCTGTAGAAATGATTGGAGGGGAACAAGCTATTTATCAACCTTGGCGAAATACTTATGCCCATTTGGTCGCTGCTTTTGGTTTAGATTTTCTTAAGGATTACCAAGATTTAGAATTATTTAATTTTTTCCAAACAAAACCTCTGGCCACCCTGAATCAAATGCTGGAAAAAGGGATTAATTCTCCTGTGGCTTCTTCTTGCGGACGGTTATTTGATGCGGTGGCTGCTGCTATTGGGATTTGCCGGGAATCATGTAGTTATGAAGGCCAAGCTGCGATAAATTTGGAGGCTTTGGCAACAGAGTATTTATTAAATGATGCTGAAGAAATCGAGGGCTATAAATTTGATATGTTAAATTTAGATATAGATAGTAAATTCCCTCTTACTTATCTGGTGCCACAGCCGATGTGGCAATCCTTACTGATAGATACAAAACAAAGTGCTACTCCGGCTCTGATGGCAGCTAAATTTCATCAAGGATTGGCGATCGCTATTTCTGAGATGGTAGCTGAATTTCATCAGAGTTGTGAGTTTAATAAAGTCGCTTTGACTGGAGGAGTATTTCAAAATAAATTGTTACTTGAAGGAGTGAGCGATCGCCTAACTAAAATGGGCTTGGAAGTGTTGACTCACAGTCAAGTTCCACCTAATGATGGGGGTTTATCTCTGGGTCAAGTAGCGATCGCTGCTGCTAGACTTGGAGTAGGGGAGCAGGGGAGTAGGGGAGTAGGGAGGTAAAATTAAAATATTGCCTACACTGCATTGATGCACCCTCTAGCAAATCAAAGAATGGATAAAAAAATTTGTTTTGATTTTAGTAAAAGTTTAATTAATTGAATAAAAATGTGTTTAGGTATTCCCGGTCAAATTACAGAAATAACTAATGCCGAGCAGAAGTTGGCAATGGTTAATATTAGTGGGGTAAAACGAGAGGTTAATATTGCCTGCATAGTTGATGAAGAACATCCGGTTGAGTCTTGTGTTGGCGACTGGGTGTTAGTTCATGTAGGTTTTGCCATGAACCGTTTAGATGAGGAAGAAGCAACAGAAACTTTGAAATTATTGCAGGAAGTTGCTGCGGTAATGAATTAAAACGTAGTGGAGTGACACACCTTAAATGGTGCAATAGTAGGGGCGGGTTTTAGTAGAAATTTTCATGCTTACTCTAAGATTAAGTAAACCCGCCCTAATGCACAAATTATTATATTTATTTCTGACAACTGATAACTGATGTAGGTTGGGTTGAGGAAAAGTTTTTGCTGGCGCATAACTCCGTTAACGGCTCTGAGCCGATATGTTTGCGGAGCATTCCGTCAGGAAAACGCTGCTCGATATAAAAAGCGTAGCTTATCCGCAGGATAAACCCAACATATTGTTATATTTATTTCTGACAACTGATAACTGACAACTGAAAAAACTGATATGAAATACGTTAAAGAATTTCGCGACCCCGACAAAGCGCAAGGTTTAGTAAGAGAAATTGATAAACTCAGCCAAAAATTAGGATACTCCACGGAACACCCACTAAAAATAATGGAAGTTTGTGGCGGTCATACTCACTCTATTTTCAAATATGGCATTGAGGAAGTTTTACCTAATAATATTGAACTAATACATGGCCCTGGATGTCCGGTTTGTGTGATGCCAAGGGGTAGATTAGATGACGCGATCGCTCTGGCAGAAAAATTAAACGTTATTTTTACCACTTTTGGTGATGCGATGCGGGTGCCGGGTTCCAAAAAAAGTCTGTTGCAAGCAAAAGCTCAAGGTGCAGATATTCGGATGGTTTATTCGCCCCTGGATAGCTTGAAGATAGCTAGGGAAAATCCAGACAAAGACGTTATTTTCTTTGGTTTGGGTTTTGAAACTACTGCTCCCAGTGCTGCTTTAACTATTTTGCAAGCAGAAGCAGAAAATATTTACAACTTCAGCGTTTTCAGTAATCATGTTTTAGTTGTACCCGCACTAGAAGCATTACTGAGTAACCCAGATTTAGAATTGCAAGGTTTTGTCGGGCCTGGTCATGTGAGCATGGTTATTGGTACCGAACCCTACCGCGTGATTTCCGAGAAATATCAGAAACCTTTAGTTGTATCAGGATTTGAACCTCTGGACATTTTGCAATCTATTTGGATGTTGCTACAGCAAATGTTAGAAGGTCGTTGTGAGGTGGAAAACCAATATAGTCGCGTGGTGAAAGAAAGCGGTAATAAGGTGGCATTGGAAGCAATGAGCAAAGTATTTGAAGTGCGAGAGGAATTTGAGTGGCGTGGTTTAGGAGAAATTCCTGAGTCTGGGTTGAAAATTACTGATGCTTATGCCTATTTTGATGCTGAAGTTAAGTTTTGTGTGCCTAACAAAAAAGTTGCTGACGCTAAAGCTTGCCAATGTGGGGAAATTCTCAAAGGTGTGTTGAAACCTTGGCAGTGTAAGGTATTTGGTACTGCTTGTACTCCAGAAAATCCTATCGGCACTTGTATGGTTTCGTCTGAAGGTGCTTGTGCTGCTTATTATAAATATGGTCGGTTGTTTAAGAAGGAAGAAGGAAGAAATAAGAAGGAAGAAGGTAGTGTATTAAGCATTAATATGAAATAAGGAAAAAAGCAAAGTAGTTTGAAAAATATGTCACCAGTCAGTGTTTTTAAACTACTTTTTTTTACTTAGAGACTGTTTGTAAAATAATTATTAAGAGAGCATACGAGTAACTAAAATCTAAAAGTGCTAATACTTCAAGGGATTGAAAGAAGGTAGATATATAAGTATTCAGTACATATATTCCTAGATTTTTAAGCGACAAATATTTGTCTTGATTTCTTCCTCCCTATTCCCTATTGCCAGTTAAGTGTTCCCTATCTCCTTTTTATATTTCCTGATACATTCAATCTCTTATACTTTATATATTCATCAATTAGAAACGAGGAAAAAATTATGCCATTTATCACTATTCAAATTGCCGACGGTCACTCCGTTGAATTAAAACGTAAACTAGCAAAAGCTGTTACTGATACAGTTGTTTCTACTTTAGGAACAAAACCAGAATGGGTGACAGTTCATATCGACGAATTTAGTAGAGAAAATTGGGCAGTCGGCGGTCAACTTCATATTGATAAACATCCAGGTCGCCATGCAGAAAAAGTAGAAAATAATAGTTAATTTTTCTGGTGAAAATTGGCAGTTAATCTGAAGTAAGTAAGCAATTAATTATTTGAAAATTGCCGTCTAAAAATTATGGTTAAAACAGAAATAGTAATCAGAGAGGCAGTTCCCATTGACATAAAAGCTATTATGGAATTGCTTTATCTAAAAGCAGAATTTGACGGCTGCCCCGAATCTCTCAAAGCCACAAGCGAACAACTAAATAAGGATCTATTCTGCACAAATCCTCTCACTTCAATTTTATTAGCTGAAGTGGGAGGTCAACCTGTAGGTTTCGCTAGTTACCATCGAATTTATTCTACATTTTTAGCGAAACNTCCCATTGACATAAAAGCTATTATGGAATTGCTTTATCTAAAAGCAGAATTTGACGGCTGCCCCGAATCTCTCAAAGCCACAAGCGAACAACTAAATAAGGATCTATTCTGCACAAATCCTCTCACTTCAATTTTATTAGCTGAAGTGGGAGGTCAACCTGTAGGTTTCGCTAGTTACCATCGAATTTATTCTACATTTTTAGCGAAACCTGGAATTTGGCTAGATGATTTGTATTTAAAAGAAGAATACCGAGGTCAAAAAATTGGTAAAACTTTAATAACTCGTCTGTATCAAATAGCTGAAAAAACAGGTTGCGGTAGAATTGATTGGACTGTAAATATTAATAACTCTCAAGGTATTAACTTCTATGAAAAAATGGGAGCCAATATTATAGAAAAGGTGAGATTATGTCGCCTGGAAATTCAATAATCAAGAAGTAATGTAGGTTGAGTAAAGTAAACTAAAATACACCTAATTTAGTAATGATTTAGATATTAAACGTCAGGTTGAAAATTTGAAAAAATATTATCGTAGATAAACTAATAAATCTAAAAATAAGCGATCTTAATAAAATTAATATTTAATATGACAAACTCTCTCTCCAACGAACATCTCCAACATCCTTTATTTAAAAAAATCGAACAAGCGCGACGTCGCCCGACAAAAGTACGCGACACCAACATTACCCTCGCTCACGGTAGCGGTGGCAAAGCAATGCGCGACCTCATAGAAGATATATTTGTCGGCAACTTCGACAACGCCACCCTATCTCAACTAGAAGACCAAGCAACATTTGACTTGGCAACTTTTACTGCTCAAGGAGACAGACTCGCTTTTACCACCGACTCTTATGTAGTTGACCCCATATTTTTTCCTGGAGGTAATATTGGCGAACTGGCAGTCAACGGCACCGTTAACGATCTAGCGATGAGTGGAGCAAAACCTTTATATCTCTCCTGCGGAATGATTATTGAAGAAGGTTTTCCTGTTGACTCCCTCCGAAAAATAGCGAAAAGTATGAAAGTTGCAGCAGATGTCGCTGGAGTGAAAATAGTCACTGGAGACACAAAAGTTGTTCACCGAGGAGCTGCGGATAAATTATTTATCAATACTGCGGGGGTAGGTGTAATTCGTTCTGGTGTTGCTATTTCTGCTCAAAATCTCCAACCAGGGGATGCCGTTATTGTAAATGGTTATCTTGGAGACCATGGAGCAGCTATTACGATCGCCCGTGGAGACCTAGCTTTAGCAACGGAAGTGGAAAGCGATACTCAACCTTTGAATGTTTTGGTTGATACTATTTTGGATGTTTGTCCGGAAGTTAAGGCGATGCGAGATGCTACCCGTGGGGGTGTAGCAACAGTATTAAATGAATTTGCCATGAGTTCGGAAGTGGGGATACGACTTTTTGAGTCTTCCCTACCAGTGCGGGAGGAGGTACAGGGAGTCTGTGAAATTCTCGGTCTCGACCCTTTGTATTTTGCAAATGAAGGTAAGTTAGTGACAGTGGTGCCAGGAGAAAAGGCGGAAACTGTGTTGGCAGCGATGAAGTCTCATCCTGCGGGTATTGATGCTGCTATTGTGGGGGAAGTCATTGCTTCTCCCCCTGGAATTTTGTTGTTGCAAACTACATTCGGCACCGAACGTATTGTGGATATGTTAGTGGGAGACCAACTACCGAGAATTTGTTAGGGAGATGTCGAGATAGGGAGATGGGGAGATGGTTTCTTTCTTACAGCGGTTTTCATTTGAATAGACAACAGTAGGGACGTTGCATACAACGTCCCTACAGGGTTATCATTTTTTTAATGTGGTTCATTGAGCTGAAAAGCGCTGTAATACCCAATTTAAATGCGTCTTATATAAAATCCGGTTATACAGTAATCGCAAAATTATGTCATTTTAATACAGATATTCTATTGAATNGGGAGATGGTTTCTTTCTTACAGCGGTTTTCATTTGAATAGACAACAGTAGGGACGTTGCATACAACGTCCCTACAGGGTTATCATTTTTTTAATGTGGTTCATTGAGCTGAAAAGCGCTGTAATACCCAATTTAAATGCGTCTTATATAAAATCCGGTTATACAGTAATCGCAAAATTATGTCATTTTAATACAGATATTCTATTGAATACTAATTAAAAAATTCAATAGTTCAAAATCTTTCTTTCTTCTGACTCCTGACTCCTGACTCCTGACTCCCTACCTATACGATAAGTAATTACCCGGATTATATATTAGCTTATCAATTCTTGAAGTTCAAAACCTCAATATTTAAAGAACATGAAAACTTTTTTTGATGCTAAAATTGAGATTATCGAACTTAATAAATATCAAGAACGTCCTGGATTTTCTGATAAGTATCATCTGGTTAATTTTTTGCTAAACTCAGATGGAATAAATTCATTTGAAGTTAATATTTGGGTTCATTCTAATTATCCAGAAGCAGAAATAATTAAAGTTGCTAGAACTTTTTTAAATCGTCGTTTACAAGATTTTGTGGAATTAACAAGTGAGGAGATTTATACATCTGATGAAGTTGATGCTTTCTGGCAGTCTGTAAAACCTGAAAATTTTTGAAGTAAAAAGGAATCTAATTGATTAGAATTTTCTGTTTTGATTTAATCGCAAATAAGGAAAAAAATTATGTCTACATTACCAACACAAACAAATATTGAATCATCCCCCAAAAGTTTCACAAATCAACCAGAAGATTTTGAATTTGTAGAACCAGATATTAGTGATGTTATTACTGAGGATGATACTCCTGTGGATAATTTAATTACTGAGAAACAACAACGACTATTAACTACTACTTTATACAGTTCTTTTCAAACAGACTTACCATTTTTAGCAACTGCCAATGTCGGGCTTTTTTACGGTAGTAAAATACCACCTCTCGTACCAGACATTCTCCTCAGTTTACAAGTCAAAGTACCGGAAGATTGGAGTCAAAAACAGAATCGTTCTTATTTTGTATTTTCTTTTGGTAAACCTCCAGAAGTAGCTATCGAAATTGTCTCTAATAAAATCGGTAATGAACTAGGTATTAAATTACAAGATTATGCTTTTGCTGCAGTTGGTTATTATGTCGNCCACCTCTCGTACCAGACATTCTCCTCAGTTTACAAGTCAAAGTACCGGAAGATTGGAGTCAAAAACAGAATCGTTCTTATTTTGTATTTTCTTTTGGTAAACCTCCAGAAGTAGCTATCGAAATTGTCTCTAATAAAATCGGTAATGAACTAGGTATTAAATTACAAGATTATGCTTTTGCTGCAGTTGGTTATTATGTCGTTTTTGACCCACTTAAACAACTTGGGGAAACTATTTTACGAGTATATGAATTACGAGGTAATAGTTATGTAGAGCTAGGAAATTTCTATTTGTCTCAAGTGGGATTGGGTTTAACAATTTGGCATGGTATTTTTGAAGGAAAAGAATATGATTGGTTGCGCTGGTGTGATGATTCGGGGAATATTTTGTTAACTGGAGATGAACGAGCTGAACAGGAAAAACAACGAGCCGAACAGGAAAAACAACGAGCTGACCGACTAGCAGAAATTCTCAGGGAAAGAGGTATTAGCCCTGATGAAATTTTGTAATTAAAAAATGTAGTGGGCGATCGCCTACTACTGACATTTTTTTGAGAAATTACTGTTTTTTTCACTCAATATAAATCGTCTTTAACTAATTTTTTGAAGTTAAAAACCATCTGTCTATTTCTGATATTTAAGCTTAAAAATTACCTGAAAAACTGAAAAAATATTGTAAATATGCACGAATTAGGAATCACTCAAAATATTGTTGCCATAGTTGCCGAAAATGCTGGCGACAAAACTGTTAAACGAGTCACTTTAGAAATAGGTGAACTTTCTGCCATTATGGCAGATGCTATTGAATTTTGTTTTGATGTTTGTAGTAAAGGTACAGTATTAGAAGGGGCAACTTTAGAAATTATCAAAATTCCCGGTTTAGGAAAATGTCGTCAATGTGGAACAGAAATTCCTCTGGAGCAACCATTCGGCGTTTGTCATGTTTGCAACAGTGTTGAACTTGATATTATTCAAGGTCAAGAACTTAAAATTAAGGAAATGGAAGTAGAAGAATTATGTGTGTAATATCAAATCCATTTGCAATAGAAGTGTTATGAGAAACCGGGTTTGTGAGAGTTAGATTTTAGTATGGTGGGGCATTTAAAACAAACCCGGTTTCTACGCTTTTTTANCTTAAAATTAAGGAAATGGAAGTAGAAGAATTATGTGTGTAATATCAAATCCATTTGCAATAGAAGTGTTATGAGAAACCGGGTTTGTGAGAGTTAGATTTTAGTATGGTGGGGCATTTAAAACAAACCCGGTTTCTACGCTTTTTTATTTCGATACTAAAGAATTTGATATGATTGATAAATAACAAAACAAACATTAACAATATAGTCAAATATTTTCACTGCCACTAAATTATAAATATTGTGAAAACAGACAGTATTTTCTATCAAATATTTCTCAACTTTCCGACAATTTTCTTTGAATTAATTAACCAACCAAATACCAATACTAAAACTTATGAATTTACCTCCCGTGAAGTCAAACAATTATCTTTTCGTTTAGATGGTTTATTCTTACCAACTGACAATAACCCTAATAAACCTTTTTACCTCGTTGAAGTCCAATTTCAACCAGATGATAATCTCTATTATCGTCTATTTGCCGAATTATTTCTCTTTTTACGACAATATCAACCCCCCAATCCTTGGCACATAGTTGTTATTTATCCCAGTCGTAATATCGAAAGGCAACAAAATCAGCACTTTGGCAATATTTTAGCCTCAAATCAAGTCCAACGGATTTATTTAGACGAATTGGAAAAAACTGTAAGTGGTTCATTAGGGGTTGGAGTTGTTAAACTTGTAATTGAGGCAGAAACTCAAGCGATTAATTTGGCTAAATCTTTAATTTCTCAAGCTCAAGAGGAAATTATTGAGCCAAAGATTCAAGAAGATTTAATTAATCTAATTCAAACAATTATTGTTTATAAATTACCCCAAAAAACTAGAAAGGAGATTNAAACTCAAGCGATTAATTTGGCTAAATCTTTAATTTCTCAAGCTCAAGAGGAAATTATTGAGCCAAAGATTCAAGAAGATTTAATTAATCTAATTCAAACAATTATTGTTTATAAATTACCCCAAAAAACTAGAAAGGAGATTGAAGCAATGTTAGGTTTAAGTGAATTGAAAAAAACTAAAGTTTATCAAGAAGCTTTAGCTGAAGGTAAAGTTGAAGGCAAAGTTGAAGCCAACTTAAAAGCTGTATCTAATATGATGCGTTTAGGTTTAACTTTAGAGACTATTGCTGAATATTTAGATTTGCCTTTAGAGGAAGTTCAAAGATTAGCAAAATTGACTGAAAATAGAGATTAAACTTTTTTTAATTTAATTAAGTAGGTAGACGCGAATCAACTTCACTATATAACCAAATGTTGGTGCGGTTGAGACCCTTGAGATTGCTTCCTTCCACTCACAATGACGTACTTGCAAATTTTCCCACTTACCAAAAAATGAGGTCCAAAGCCTCCCCTTTTAAGAGGATGAAAAAAATGTTTAATATCAAATCCGCATAGAATAAAAGGTGTTAACTATATATATACACCTTTTTTTTAACCCGGATTTGGTATAACTCAGTATTTCAAGCCTCCGAGTTAAGTCGGAGGTACTGATAACTGTTAACGCAGTTCCTCTGCAAGAGGCTAACTGATAACTGAAATGACCTACTTATAATCAAAAATCAAAAACAATAAATCAAATAAATGGAGATAAAAAAATTATGTGTGTAACTTGCGGTTGTTCCGGTAATAATGAAATTACTATTACTAATTCTCAAACAGGAGAAAAAATGACAGTAGATAAGCATGATTCCCATACTCATACTCTCCCAGATGGCACTGTTATTACTCATACTCATTCTGATAATCATACTCCTGAACATCATCATCACGAAACGGCAGAAGTTCATGCAAAAATGCACGGAACTACTATTAGTTTAGAACAGAAAATTTTACAGAAAAATGACCTAATAGCTGCCCAAAACCGAGGTTGGTTTAAAGGTCGAAATATTCTGGCATTAAATTTAGTTAGTTCTCCTGGTTCTGGCAAAACAACTTTATTAACTCGGACGATTAATGATTTAAAATCTGAATTGACTTTTAGTGTCATAGAAGGAGACCAAGAAACTATTAATGATGCGGAAAAAATTCGCCAAACTGGTTGTCAAGTTGTGCAAATTAATACTGGTAAAGGCTGTCACTTGGAAGCAGCAATGGTAGAAAAAGGTTATACAGAATTAAATCCTCCTTTAGATTCAGTTTTGATGATTGAAAATGTGGGGAATTTAGTTTGCCCTGCTTTATTTGATTTAGGAGAAAATTGTAAGGTAGCAATTCTATCAGTTACCGAAGGAGAAGATAAACCGATTAAATATCCCTATATGTTTCGGGAAAGTGAAGTAATGATTCTGACAAAAATTGATTTATTACCTTATGTACAATTTGATGTGAATCTTTGTATTGAATATGCAAAACAGGTAAATCCTAATATTAAAATTTTCCAGGTTTCTGCTATTAGTGGGGAAGGTTTAAATGATTGGTATGAATGGTTGAAAAATTAAATTATTCTCTTGCAAGAATAAAGTAATCAAAATATTTTTTCCTCATACATAAGAAACCGGGTTTGTGAGAGGTAGATGTTAGTATAGTGAGGGATTAAATACAAACCCGGTTTCTATTCTTTGTTACCGAATAATTAAGGTTTAAAGCCTTTCCTTTAAAGGAGAAACAATGAATTTATTTTCCTTTTATTCAATCCAATCCGTTTTCGGGAGAGGTAATTATCAATTATCAATTATCAATTATCAATTATTGAAGCATCAAGCAAATAAACTACCCGGAAACCCCTGTTATCATTGGAGAAGTCAGCATCTCCCCAAAGACGGGAAGCACTCCGACAATTTCCAGGTTCATCATCCCAATACCCACCACGAATAACTCGTACCTTACTATCTCCTCCAGTTTCCCAAGCACTACCATCATTAGGCGCACCTTCATAATTCTCATGCCCAATATCCTGACACCATTCCCACACATTCCCGTGCATATCATATAAACCAAAAGCATTAGGAGGAAAACTGCCTACATCAGTTGTCTCCCCTCGAAATTTACCTTGAGGAGCATCGCCATAAGTATAGTCGCCATTATAGTTAACTAAGTCAGTAGTAATAGTGTCTCCAAAATAAAACGGTGTAGTTGTGCCAGCGCGACAGGCGTATTCCCATTGACTCTCACTTGGTAATTTGTAAGTTTTCTGAGTTTTCTGGGATAACTTTTGACAAAACTTTTGAGCATTCTTCCAAGTAACAGTTTCTACAGGGCGTTTTCCTCCTTTAAAATTAGAGGGGTTTTCACCCATAATAGCTTGATATTGGTCTTGAGTAATAGGATATTTACTCATAGAAAAAGGTTGGATAGTAACTTCATGTTGAGGACTTTCAGCATTATCTTTTTCTACTTCGTTTTCTGGCGAACCCATCACAAAAGTACCCCCAGGAATAGACACCATTTCTAACATTATACCTTTACCCAAATCTTCAGTAAAAGATGTTACTTCATGGGAACTACGATTAACTTCTTCACCTTTATTGTTGACAATTATGACTTCAAATGGTTTTGGTGTACTTGGTTTAAGAACTAATTTTACTTGGAAACTTGCACCTGCTTTTTCTTTAGTAATATAGAGATTTCCTTCTCCTTCAAAATTAAAACCTACTTCCACCTCAGCTTGTTCAATTTTCATATCTTGATTAATTTCTTGCCAAGCTTCAGCAATAGGACGACTAATACTAACTAATATAGGTTTAACTTGGGCAAAAGTAGATTTAACTTTTTTAACGTCATTAGTAGAAATAGGTTTTGCTTCACCATCTGGAACTTCCGCTTCAACCAAAATCCCATCTTCTAGTTCAATTAGTTTGGTGGCCATATAAGTTTATTAGTAAATTTAACTGCTATTTCAATTNAGCTTCAGCAATAGGACGACTAATACTAACTAATATAGGTTTAACTTGGGCAAAAGTAGATTTAACTTTTTTAACGTCATTAGTAGAAATAGGTTTTGCTTCACCATCTGGAACTTCCGCTTCAACCAAAATCCCATCTTCTAGTTCAATTAGTTTGGTGGCCATATAAGTTTATTAGTAAATTTAACTGCTATTTCAATTTAAACATATTCTAGTAATTTACTCTATGAATTTTGCATAAATCAGAAAACAAGCATTTTAATATTTAGCAAAAGGTGAATCTAGCATTGATCAATATAAATATAGATGAAGCAGAATTTTTTTTTTAAGGAATATCTGAT
>NZ_LGSU01001495.1 GCF_002260545.1 Hydrocoleum sp. CS-953
AGTTATAACAATAGGTATTTATGTCAGATTCTTTGTTTGATGATGCTAGTCGTAGGTTAGAAAAAGCTCTAAAATATGTTTCTCTTTCAGAAGATACAAAAGAGCGCCTCAAATATCCTAAAGCTACTTTAATAGTTTCAATTCCTGTGCGGATGGATGATGGTTCATTACGAGTTTTTCAAGGTTATCGAGTTCGTTATGATGATACAAGAGGACCGACTAAAGGTGGTATTCGTTATCATCCTAATGTGTCTATTGATGAGGTAAAATCTTTAGCTTTTTGGATGACTTTTAAATGTGCTGTTGTGAGTTTGCCTTTTGGTGGAGCGAAGGGGGGAATTACTGTTAATCCTAAAGAATTATCTCGGATGGAATTGGAACGTTTGAGTCGGGGATATATTGACGCAATCGCTGATTTTATTGGTCCTGATGTGGATATTCCCGCACCTGATATGTACACTAACCCTATGATTATGGGTTGGATGATGGATCAATACAGTATTATTAGAAGGCAATTAAGTCCGGCAGTTATTACGGGTAAACCTGTTACTATTGGTGGTAGTTTGGGGAGAAGTACGGCAACGGCAATGGGTGCTTTTTTTACCATTCAAACTATTATGCCGAAGTTTAAATATATCCCACAAAAAACTACAGTAGCAGTACAAGGATTTGGTAATGTTGGAGCAGTTTTAGCAGAGTTACTTTGTCAAGCTGGTTATAAGGTAGTTGCTGTTAGTGATTCTCAAGGAGGTATTTATTCTTCACAGGGTTTAGATATTCCGAGTATCCGTCAATATAAGGAGTCTAATAAGGGTATTCAAGCTGTTTATTGTAAGGGTACTGTTTGTAATATTGTTGAGCATAAAGTTTTGACTAATGAAGAACTTTTAGCTTTGGATGTTGATATTTTAGTTCCTGCTGCTTTGGAGAATCAAATTACTGAAGAAAATGTCAAAGATATTAAGGCAAAATTTATCTTTGAAGCAGCAAATGGTCCGATTAATTCTGCTGCAGATAGAGTTTTAGAAGAGCGTGGAATTCATGTATTTCCTGATATTTTGATTAATGCTGGTGGTGTGACAGTAAGTTATTTTGAGTGGGTACAAAATCGTAGTGGTTTGTATTGGACTTTGGATGAGGTTAATCAAAAATTAAAAGAAAAAATGGTAGTAGAAACAGAAAAGATTTGGCAAATATCTCAAGAGTTATCTATTTCTATGCGAACTGCTGCTTATGTGCATGGTTTAAATAGATTGGGAGAGGCAATTAATGCTAAGGGAACTAGAGCTTTTTATGCCAAAGGTTAGTCAATTCAAAATTCAAAAGTCAAAAGTCAAAAGTTAAAAGTGAGGAGTTATACCAATTCCCATGCATTATTGCTATACTTGGGTGATACTTCAATTATTAACTAATCAGCACAATCATAATCATTTTTTTGCTAATTTTAGCTAGTTTAATGTTAATTATTCTTATTTTTGCTTCTCCCCCACTACCCTACTCTCCTACTCCCCTACTCAACAAAATGTAGAAAAGTTTTTGAGAAATGGTATTAGAAGTCAAAAATAAAGGTCAGAAGTTAAATTCGTAGCATGGACGAAATTTGATATTTAGACAATATTCTGACAGTAATGGCGATCGCTATAATGGACAAGAAAGTAGGGAGGTTATATGCAACCTCTCTACTGGTTTATCATTCTTACTTCCTGCTTCTTACTTCTTGCTTCTTACTTCCTGCTTCTTACTTCTTGCTTCTTACTTCTTGCTTCAGTAAATAAAAATAATTGCTTACAGTGATTTTAAGTTAGGGGATTTAATTAAAAACTTTGCCTTAAAAATTAATGAAACTTCTGAAATGTTTGGGGATGTTCCTGAAGTTGAATGTAGTGAAATTTTAACTATTATTCTCAAAGAAAATGGAGATATAGCTGTGGCAATTAATACAGAAAAAGCTCGTTATGAGATGATTATTGCACCAATATTGCTGGAAATTCGACGAAAGGTTAATTACAACATTAGTCTGTTTTCTGGGGTTGATTTTAATGTAGATTTCAGCCAAGGGTTAAATGGGTTTTGTGATTTTTTGATTAGTCGTTCAAAGGAACAACTTTTTATCCACGCTCCTGTCTTAACAATTGTAGAAACTAAGAATGAAAATTTGAAATATGGGTTAGGTCAATGTGTAGCAGAAATGCTGGCAGCATAGTTATTTAATCAGCAAGAAGGAAACGAAATTTCAACTATTTATGGTGCTGTGACTATTGGTACTATTTGGCAGTTTCTTAAACTTGATGGAGATATTTTTTCTATTGATTTGAGAGAATATAGCGTTTCTCAAGCTTATGAGGTACACCTATCTTTAATATCATGTCCGGTAGCATCGGTATTGTATAGGCAAGGTAAGGAAGAAGGAACAAGGAAGAAGAAAGAAGGCTTTAGTTATCTAGGAGAGAAGGAAGAAAAAAAGGAAAAACCTTAAATTAGGTCAATATTTACCCAACTTTTACACAAACGATACCAGCGGATATGATATAATTTCTTTTCGATTCCCTATTCCCTATTCCCTGTTCCCTAAAACAAACGAATTTTGTATCTCACCAGCATGGGAATTGCTATATTAGATTCCCGATATTCAGAAGATTTTAGGAATTTTAATGTAGGTAATTAATTAGGATTTGCTGGAAAAAGTAGAGTGTGGTAAGTGTCAGGAGAGAGAATTTTATCTGCGGAAAATACTAATTTTTTGCAGCTCTAGATACCAAAAACCTGAGACTGTTTTATAGCTAAACATGCTTTGATATTTAATCAGCTAACCCTATTTATTCATTGTTCCCTAATCTAATATAATTAATCAAACTTGATTAATAATTATTGATGAGTACGCTTTCGTAAAATAAGTTTTGGTTTTGAAGAAGGTTTTGTAGAATTTTCTGGAGATTCTAAAATAAGTTTTGGTTTTGAAGAAGGTTTTGGAGAATTTTCTGGAGATTCTAAAATAAGTTTTGGTTTTGGAGAAGGTTTTGTAGACTTTTCTGGAGAATCTAAAATTTCACAATTCTCAACTAATTTACTAATTATTAAAACCTGTTCATTTGTTAAACATTCTGGAGATTGTTTCAACATTTCTGTTAATTCTTGAAAACCTTGCAATACAGGAACAGAACAATTAGTTATACCAATCCATTTCGCTACAGGAAAAACCACAGGAGTAAATACAAAATCTTCTGGGAAACCATAAATTTGAGGCATAACCCACTGCTGAAACATTTTTTTGTGATATAAACTTTGAGAAGTCGGGCTATTTTCTACGGGTATCCACCTCATTCCTTCTCGTCTTTTCCATTTATCTTCATAAGCAGTAAATGAACCTTTCCAAGTTTTGACTTCTACTAAAAAAATACCCCTATTACCAATAATTAAAAGGTCAATTTCTGTAAGTTTTTTTGATTTAATCGGAATCAACGCATTTTTAAACATTACCCAACTATCGGGCAATGACATTAGAAGAAAAGATAGAAAATTTTCACCTAAATTACCTTTGATTTGATTATGAATTTGTTTAAATTGAAAAAAACTAGCACCAATTTCTCCAAAGAAACCTCCTCCTAGAGATTCTTTGACCTGCTCCTTTCTGTCTGAGATTTTATCCTGAATTTTTGCTTGAAAAGTCTGCTGTAGCAATGGAGATTGTTTGAGAATTCTCATACTTTCTATTCAATGATTTTATCGACGACTATGATTTGAAAATAAGCTGATACAATCTTACTAATTTGATTTTGAATCCACAAGAGTAATTTTACTAAAAATAAATAGGTTTTAGGAGTATTAAAAACAATAGTTAATTCAGAGGATTTACTGATTTTAATTTCTTCATAAATTCGGTGATAAAAAGGTATTCCATATCTCTCTCTCCATTGTGCTTTCTATCTTGTACCAATTCACTTCCATTAATACTATACTTGGGCAATACTTCGGTTATTAATTAATTAGGTTTTGCTGAAAAAGTCTTTTTTAAGGAATAGAGGAGTGTAGGGGAGTAATTTTTTAAAAGTCTTTTTTAAGGGGCAGGGGAGTAAAGGAGTGTAGGGGAGTAATTTTTTTGCTTAACTCTTCCCCAAAATCCTAACTTTTTGAGTATAAAGAGCTGAAAACTAGGTACTTTTTTCCGATCTAAAAAGCATAAAACCTTTATCTGTCAATCTTTAAGATTTAATCAGCAAGCCCTAATTAGTACATCTAAAATCATTGTTTTGCTAGTTGTAGCTAATTTACTGGAGAGTACAAAGTTCTTCTAAAAAACGATTTACTTGTCTAACTGAAAGTATTATTGGTAAAAACTTAGAGCATATATAATAGTGAATACAAGTTTCTAACTTTGGAACCGCTGATAGCCATTGCTAGCAATAGCTATTCTAGGAACTTTGCACTGTCTAGTAATTTAATATTGATTATTATTATGTTTACTTCTCTGTACGGACGTTGTATAACAAAAATGCGTTTCATGTCGCCCAGCGTTTTTCATGTCGGCTCTTAGCCGTTTCGCTTTCCTACGGAATGCTAACGCAAACGCGACATATAAAGCGTTTGCGAAGCATTCCGATAGGAAAGCTTTGCGCCAGCAAAACGGAGTTGTGCGGAACGCTAAACGTCTCTACCTACTCCCCTACTCCCCTACTCAACAAAATGTAGAAAAGTTTTTGAGAAATGGTATNAACGGAGTTGTGCGGAACGCTAAACGTCTCTACCTACTCCCCTACTCCCCTACTCAACAAAATGTAGAAAAGTTTTTGAGAAATGGTATTATCTGGGTTAGTAAAGATACTACTAATTCTTGAATCCTGAGTTTTCCTATTTAACTTCCCCGGCGGGAAGTCCCGCGCTCTCCCGTAGGGGAGCGTCGCATGGGAAAGCCGGGCTAGGGTGTACGGTTTTCCTATAGTCCTAGTTGCTATAGCTATTGACAATTATATACACAGCCATTATAATATTCAGCATTATTAACACAGGGGGAGGACATCACCTCTGTCTAAACAGCGGTCAGGGTTTCCCAGACTGAAGAATCCCGCGTTGTCCCGTAAGGGCAACGTCNGACATCACCTCTGTCTAAACAGCGGTCAGGGTTTCCCAGACTGAAGAATCCCGCGTTGTCCCGTAAGGGCAACGTCGGGAGTATGTCAAAATTCAAGTCAAAATAACTAAAGCAACTAAATTATCAAGACTTAGGCAAATGTACTATATATAGAGTAAAAAAACTATAACGTTATAGTTTTAAACGCTACATACATGGTATTTGCTTAAGTCCTATTATTCTGACTCCTGACTCCTGACTCCTGACTCCTCGTACTTCGACACAGCATCGCAGTCAGCTAAATACCAGCGCCAAGGTAAATCAGTTCCTTTTGTAATGCCAATACGAGTTGTTTGTACTATTTGCAAATCTTCCTGAAATTGTAGCGCTCTATGTTCCAACCATATAGGTTGCCCCACTTGTAACGGCAAACCATTCAAACTCAGGTCTATATTAAGTAGACGACAAAGTTTACCAGGTCCGGCAGCCAAACGAGAAATTTTAGATTTTGATTTTTGTTTTGGAATATGCTCCCATAACCAATCTGGTACAGACTCTAATTGTAAAGCTCGAATTAAGACAACACTAGGCACCCCATCTACATCTGTCACAATATTCAGACAGTGGTACATCCCGTAAATGAGGAAAACATAGCTCATTCCTGGAGGGCCAAACATCACTGCATTTCGTGGGGTACGACTACGATAACCGTGACAAGCAGGATCTCCTGGTGCATAAGCTTCGGTTNTAACCAATCTGGTACAGACTCTAATTGTAAAGCTCGAATTAAGACAACACTAGGCACCCCATCTACATCTGTCACAATATTCAGACAGTGGTACATCCCGTAAATGAGGAAAACATAGCTCATTCCTGGAGGGCCAAACATCACTGCATTTCGTGGGGTACGACTACGATAACCGTGACAAGCAGGATCTCCTGGTGCATAAGCTTCGGTTTCTACTATTGTGGTGCGGATAATTTGGTCGTCGGATATTCGTCGTACTAAAGTACAACCTATTAATTCTGGGGCAACTTGAGGGGACGGGCGTTTTAGCCAAGTATTGTCTATAATCTCATTTGTTTGAGTAAAATTCATTCTTTAAAGGAGAATCTGCAATTATGGATATCAAATTAATTCTAGTGGGATTAACTGTTTTATTTACTATTGGTTGTCTGTTCTTTGGTACACAGAATGGATTCTATGATAGTGATGATTATCATGGAAATGGTTCTGCTCACTAAGTAGGTAATCTTGAGCATTGTCGCTCAAATCTTTGATTTTTTCAATTTTTAATAATTTACTTCTTGGGTAGAACATTTGTCTATCCAAGAAATTTTTTTTATGTTAAATTATATTATTTGCCAAAAAGATTGCTACGAATACTTTCAGCAATTAACAATTTTCATGTCTGCGACAGCCGATATAATTAATAATTAATAATTACCCCTTCTTAAAACGGATAGGATTGACTAAAAGGAAAATTTTTGATTTATCCCCTATCCAAAGTGAAGCTTCAAGGCGTGAATTGTTGAATGAATAATTAATTGAATATCAACTCCTAATTATTAATTATTAACTATTAATTATTAATTATTCGATCGCTTGAGTTATTGTCATTGCGAGGATAGGAAGTAATCTTGCACAATCCCTGAGATTGCTATCCGTTCCGGAATGCTCCGCAAACCTTCCAGTCCGTTCCAGTCGCTGCGGACTGATAATAACTAATTATCGGGAGATAATATAAACTACTAGATTAATCTAAATATTTCTCAATTAGGTAAATATTCAAAATCGAGAGTTTCTGCAAAAGTAAAGGGAGATTGTTCTGGAAAAATATCAACTTCAATTCCTATTTCGTTAGCTGCTTTTAGCCTACTTTTTTGATAGAATTTACCAAATATTTATGGTCAAAGTGGTTTAAGACTAGGAATATATTCTAATAGTAATTCTAGATAAATTCGCTGTTCGATAATAGTATTTTTCCAGCTTTCAGTTCTTTTTTATGGCTGATATTTCCACTTCAGCAAGTGCATCAATAGAATAATTAAACGACTTTTTAGCTCTCGTTTTTTACTCTTACCGGGTAATTAATAATTATTAATTATTAATTAAATAATTGAGGTTAAAAGCCTCCCCTTTCAAGGGAAAAAAAAATAAATTTTTTCCTTAGCTTGTCAATCCTCTCCCTACAGCAGTTTTCAAATGGATAAACCACAGTCGATTTGCACTGGGGGCATAATCCAAGACTTGTATTCGGTTGCAACTTGAGGATGTAGAGCTTTGAAACTAGCCTTTGCCTCCTGAGTTCTGTACGGGCGTTTTGCTATCGCACAACTCCGTTTTGCTGGCGCAAAGCTCCGCTAACGGCGCTTGAGCCGACATGAAAAACGCGGAGCGACATATAAAGCGGAGCTTTGCGTTAGCACATGGCCATTTNATTTCCGTTCCGGAATGCTCCGCAAACGCCCCTACGACTCCTGACTCCTACAAAAGTTTTGTGGTTTACTCAACTGAAAAGCGCTGTAAAAGGGAGAGGTAATTATCAATTATCAATTATCAATTATCAATTAATGAAAAATACTTTCTATTTCTTCGATTAAATTAGGAATATCTATTTCTGTAAACTTTCCTACTCTCAATAAATTGGCAGTTGTTTCTACCCATAATAAAAAATCTATATCGTAAAGATTTGGGGATATTGTTTCTCGTAATTTATTCATAATTATCTCACGAGGTAATTCAGTTTTATGAAAGTCAAAAGTTAGATTTTAAAGGTATTTTGAGCAAATAACTAACTATTATAGCGCTACTTGAATCGGGAATCGGGAATAGTATACTAATAAAGGGTTTTTCGTATAGGGAAAAGCTGCGCTAACAGGATTTAGAAATGTCCTAACCTTGATGCGTAGCGCTATAATATATTTAGACATTTCTAATAATAAAACAGGACTTACGCAGAAACACTATATATAGAGTTACATAGGGTTAAAAAACTATAACGTTATAGATAGGTAGTGTTTAAGACTCAAAAATACTTCAATAATTAATAATTAACAATTAATAATTACCTCTTCTGTAATAAAGGGATTAGCTAAAAGGATTTTTTTCTTTAGGGAGGTTGTATGCAACCTCCCTAGCTACTCCCTCTTTTCTAGAGTATTCATTCTTCTTCATCACTTCTAATAGTGCCATCTGGCATAATTGTATTATCAAAAATTGCGCCATCTAAGTTAGCATTATTAAGGTTAGCATTAGTAAAATTTGCATTAGTTAAATCTGCATCACTTAAGTCAGTATTTTCTAAATGAGAATTAGTAAAATTTGTATCGCTCAAGTCTGCTTCACTTAAATTTGCACCACTTAAATTAGCATTGCTCAAGTTAGCTGAATATAATTCAGATTCAGATAAATCTACATTTATTAAATCTTTACCACTCAAATCTGTTTCAGGACCAACAAACATTAATCCTGCTACATTGGGGTCAATATCTGGTGGTAAATATTCTGGATCTAAATAAAGAGTATTTTGAAAATTTACATTAGTATAGTTTGCTTCGCTCCAACCAGACATTGCTTTAATATGAGAATTACTGAAGTCAGCATTACTTAAATTTGAACCCTCAATGTAAACATCATAAAAAGTAGTGTGACTGAGATTAACATTACTCAAATTACAATCATCAAAATTAACTTCGCTTAATCGAGCATGACTAATATTTGCATCAGTCAAATTACAGTTGTTAAAAGTTGATTGAAATCCATTCATTTGAGTTAAGTTAGTATTGGTTAAATTGGAATTATCTATAGTGCTATGGTCATAACTTGTATCTGTTAAATCTGCATTACTGAAATCTATATTTTGCCAGCTTATTCCTTCTAATTTGACGTGACTAAGATTAGCATTGATGAAAGTAGTATTTTCTACTTCTGCACTAACTAACTGAGCATTACTTAAATTAGCATNTGAAATCCATTCATTTGAGTTAAGTTAGTATTGGTTAAATTGGAATTATCTATAGTGCTATGGTCATAACTTGTATCTGTTAAATCTGCATTACTGAAATCTATATTTTGCCAGCTTATTCCTTCTAATTTGACGTGACTAAGATTAGCATTGATGAAAGTAGTATTTTCTACTTCTGCACTAACTAACTGAGCATTACTTAAATTAGCATTATTTAAGTTGACATTTTTTAATTTTGCTCGGCTGAGGTTGCAGTTGCCTAAGTTGATTTCTTCTAGAGAAATATTGCTTAATTCAATATATTCAAATTCAACGCCGGAAAAATCTCTTTCTCCAGCTTGATAACGTTGAATTAATTCATTGCTATTCATAATTTTTTTCTCCAAAAGTAAGGAAGAAGGAAGAAGTAAGAAGTAAGAAGGAAGGAAGAAGGAAGAATAAAGAAGGAAGTAATAAATTGAGATGCACCTTTTTGCACCATTCTTTTTTTAAAGTAGAAGTGAGGCAGAAGTAAGGAGGAAGAAGTAAGAAGGAAATTGAGATGCACCTTGGATTAATTCATTAGTATCCATGATTTTTTTCTCCGTAGAAGTAAGAAAGAATAAAGAAGGAAGAAGGAAGAAGGAAGAAGGAAGAAGGAAGTAATAAATTGAGATGCACCTTTTTGCACCATTCTTTTTTTAAAGTAGAAGTGAGGAAGAAGTAAGGAGGAAGAAGTAAGAAGGAAATTGAGATGCACCTTGGATTAATTCATTAGTATCCATGATTTTTTTTTCCGTAGAAGTAAGAAAGAAGTCAGGAGGAAGAAGGAAGAAGGAAGTAATAAATTGAGATGCACCTTTTTGCACCATTCTTTTTTTAAAGTAGAAGTAAGGAAGAAGTAAGGAGGAAGAAGTAAGCAATAAATTGAGATGCACTTTTTGCACCACTATTTTTTTTAGTTGTAATTATATAGCAATCCGCGCATTGGTTGTGACAATTTTTATAATAGTTAATTTGAGCTGAAAACCTCTAAAATTATGAGAAAATTCTGACTCCTGACTCCTGACTCCTGACTCCTAACTACCACGAAAATATTACAACTAAAATAGGATTTCTATAGCACTTCAATTCCTCTTTAAAAATAAAACACCGTCCGTAATGTACCTGTAAAAATTGTACCATTGCTCTCTTGGTTACTAGAATCAAAAACGGCTTGAAATACAGGAGAAATTGAAATATTATCATTCATAGCATAATTATAAAAAACTTCTAAATTTGTCTGAGTGGAATTGCCAATTTCATTCACAATAAAAGGTTGCCCAACTGCTACTCCCACACGATCGCCTTCTTGCAAAACATCTAACCCAGAAAGACCAGCCATCCAATAATTAGGATTAATATCACCAAAATCTGTATCCTGATAACTACTATAACCATAGCGACCAAAAACAGCAAACTTAGAAGCAAAACCCCACTCAAAATTCACTCCTACTGCATCAAAACGGCGAGCAAAAACTCTGCCCCCACTGTAAATCAAACGTAGACTAAACCTAGACGAAGGATTATATTCAAATTCCACCATTCCTTGATGAAAACCAAATAACCCCCGCGAACCCCTACCGTCAGAATAGAGTATTGATGTAAACGCAGAAACAGGCAAAGGACCTTGACCATTTTGAGTAGGATTGTCGGAGTCTGGAGAAATGTACAAAGCACGAAGGTTGAAAGCGCTACCTCCAGGGTTCCATTGTAATATTGCTCCACCACCAATACCATCAACTGGAAATATGACATAGTTATAAACCAGGTTTGATGTAGAAAAGTCGCGGAAACTTAAAGCAGCGTAGCTATTATTGTCTATATAATCCAATGCTTCAATTAAAGGTCCTATAGATAGAGACAAATTTTCCACTACCTGAAAACTGTAGAAGACTCTTCCAATACCAACTTCGTCATCTCGTGGAGGACGTCCACTAACATCCAGAACACTGCCAAAGTTAGGTTCGAGTATTGCGTTAGCATTATCAAGAAAACCATTACTACCAGTATCAACCCGCAGTTTTAATAAGTCTGTACCTCGGAAACTGGTATCTAAATCTAAAGCTACTCGATATAATAATGTAGCTTGAGGGTTTTCGTCTGCTAATTCTCTACCATTAGGACCAATGAGGCGATCGCCATCAAACCCACCAGCATTCACAGCAAAAATTGTCTGACCGTTTAATTTGGTAGTTGTGGAAAACTGCTGTGCTTCCAAAGCATCGACTCGGTTTTCTAATGCTTCCGTCCGTGCTTTGAGGTTAGCTATTTCTACCTGAAAATCTTGTATCAGTCTTTCGATAACTATCAGGTCATCTTCTTGAATTAATTCCGCTTGACTTTCTGCCAGAAAACTTTCCAGAGTTTGCCAACAAGCATTTAAAGCTGCGGCAAATTCATATCTAGTTATGGCGCGGTTGCCTCGGTAAGTATTGTCAGGATAACCAGAGAGACAGTCGTAGCGATGCTTACAGCAAGCTCCGCTAACGCGCAAACTAAGCAATGCTGAATAGGCCCAATCAGTAGGTAAAACGTCATCTAGTTGATAAACAGGTATTTGCTGGGTAATGGGGTCATTTGGTTTGGTCTCGCTAAATTCTTCAGCATAGTTTTGAATTTGCCCCATCAACTCCTGTTTATCTTCTGTGGCCAGGGTTTTTCCACTGCTTAAAGATAATAGATTGATTAAGGTCAAACTGATGAGGATGAAATTTTTTTCCTTACCATGACTTTTGAATAATTGCAAGCTATTTCCCCCTAAAAATAGTTTATTCTGAAGTGAGATTTTATCAGATGAGGGGTCATTTCAGTTATCAGTTAGCCTCCTATCGGAGGAACTGCGTTAACAGTTATCAGTACCTCTTGGAATAGCGAGGCTTGAAGCACTGAGTTTTCTTTTTTTTATCCCTTTTAAGGGCTATCCCTGATATAAAATTTCATATCAGAGAAATAAATATAGTTGATGGAGCTGAAATTGCTCTTATAGAAATAGGAATTAGACACCATACCATATATATAGAGTCAGAAACTCCAACGTTCTAGTTTTGACACTCTATATATAGTACCTGACCATTTCTGATTAGAGAAATAAATATAGTTGATGGAGCCGAAATTGCTCTTATAGAAATAGGAATTAGACACCATACCATATATATAGAGTCAGAAACTCGAACGTCTGAGTTTTGACACTCTATATATAGTACCTGACCATTTCTGATTAGAGAAATAAATATAGTTGATGGAGCTGAAATTGCTCTTATAGAAATAGGAATTACACAGATACCATATATATAGAGTCAGAAACTCGAACGTCTGAGTTTTGACACTCTATATATAGTACCTTTGTGTAAGTCGTCAGAAATAAATATAGTTGATGGAGGCGAAATTGCTCTTATAGAAATAGGAATTAGGCATCATACTATGTATATAGAGTTATAAACTCCAACGTTCTAGTTTTGACACTCTATATATAGTACCTTTGTGTAAGTCGTCAGAAATATGAAAAAAAGTAGCGATGTACATTTTACTATATATTAGGAATTAAAACTAGCTGAGAAATATTAGTTCTATTGCGTACTTGTTCGTAGGCAATTATTCCTCCCGTAAGTGGGTAAGTAACGATTGCTTCTGGTGCCAGAATAGCATTTGTTTCAAACAAGGGATTGAGTTCTGCCAAAATTTCCCCACATTGAGTCACATCAAAAGCTCGACTATCTACTCCAAATAAGCGCAACTCCCGGTGATAAAAATCCCGGAGGTTAAAACAAACTTTCGTTTCTTTTGGTGGGGCACTAATAGCAACCAAACGACCTCTATGAGCGAGAGTCCACATACTATTTTCCAACATAGAACCGCCCACTGTATCCAATACCACATCCACACCTTCACCTCCAGTAGCAGCTAAAACAGCAGAATTAAGATTTTCCGTTGCCAAATTAATCACAATATCAACACCAGATGTTGCAACTCTTGGGTAATCTAATTCTTGTCGCACTGTACCTAAAACTTTAGCTCCCTTCCATTTTGCTATTTGAATCGCAGCTTTGCCAACCCCACCTGTTGCTCCTACTACCAAAACAGTTTCTCCAGACTGTAAATTTGCTGCTTCAATCAAAGATAACCAAGCTGTAATGTATCTAACTCCGATAGTTGCTGCTTGTATCATTGAGATATTTTTCGGTTTGGGTTGTATTGCTGTCACAGGTAATACCAAATGAGAAGCATGGGAACCATCGCGGATAAATCCAATATCGCCTCCTGTTCCCCAAACCTCAGTACCAATTAGATTTGGCGCACCTGCGACGACAACTCCAGCAAAATCTCGACCAGGTGTCCGTGGGAGGGTAGTATTTTCCATAACTCCCAAAATATTTTTCACATCACTGGGATTAATAGATGCTGCATGAACTTCAACCAGCACTTCGTCAGGTTGCAAAACGNGATAAATCCAATATCGCCTCCTGTTCCCCAAACCTCAGTACCAATTAGATTTGGCGCACCTGCGACGACAACTCCAGCAAAATCTCGACCAGGTGTCCGTGGGAGGGTAGTATTTTCCATAACTCCCAAAATATTTTTCACATCACTGGGATTAATAGATGCTGCATGAACTTCAACCAGCACTTCGTCAGGTTGCAAAACGGGAGTGGGAAGTTCTTCAAATTTGAGTTGAGTCGTTGGAGAGCCGAAATTGTCAAAGCGAAGCGCACGCATAGTTAAAATTCCTGTTTATTTTGTATAAAATTCTAGGTGTAGGGTAGGTTGCAACAGTTATAAAAAATTCTGAGTTTGTAGTTGCGCTTTAGCGCTGATAGAGATATTTCGAGCGCTTTAGCACAACGACGAGAGCTACTATTATAAGGATTGATATATCTAAAATGGTGCGTTAGATTGAATTCAAAAGTCAAAAGTAAGAATTTTCAAGTTATATCATGTTCGCCTAAATAGTTACTATAACTAAAGCTCGTAGTAGGGCTTTAGCCCCATCTAGAGTTCGGGCTAAAGCCCTACTACAAACCATATACTTTTTTATCACTGATTATCCGGACATGATATTACGACGGATTTTTAAATCACTTTGACAGCAAATAATTGTAGCCGTCTAACGCACCCTACTAGACTGTTTCAGCTAAAACTGTGCAATAGATTTTCTCCCTTGTCTTCCTTGTCTTCCTTGTCTTCCTTGTCTTCCTTGTCTAGACACAACCAAAAAGTAATGCACCATTTAAGATGAAACAATCCACTACTTTCTAAGGTGTGTCAGTCTACTACTAAAACGACACTAAGCCATGCCATTTTTTTTCTATCAGTATTCAAGCCGACATAATAAAAAATTTCATCTTGTCAATCTAGCATTCAAAAGTTGTTGCTGTGGTTTTTTCCAGAAAATTGTGAAGTATAAAATACTCAAAGCTGAAACTAGAACAAATAAAGCAACGGTACAAACTCCATTCCATTGCCAACTACTCCAAGCATAGTTACCACAGTAAGACCCCATAGCTCCTCCCACAAAGTAGGAAACCATATAAACTGTATTCAGACGACTATGTATTTTGGCAGGTAAACTATAAATTTGTGCTTGGTTAGAGATTTGAGTTGTCTGCACCCCCAAGTCTAACAATATCACTCCCAAAATTAGACCCCATAATTCATATCTTGCTAAAGAAAATACTAAAAATGATGAACTAGAAATTACCACACCTAACATAGAAATCAATCTAGGATTTTTTCGGTCTGCCATTCGACCAGCAACTACTGCTGCTATAGCTCCCACAATACCAACTAAACCAAACATTCCTGCTACTTGACTACTGTAATTTAGAGGTTGGGCTTTCAGGAAAAATGCCATTGTACTCCAGAAAATACTATAACCAGCAAAAGACATTGCTCCAATTAAAGCTACTTGTCGCAATAATAATTGTTCTCTAATTACTTCCCCCAAAGAAAGAATCAATTTGGGGTATGAGAGAGTGACAGAGGGTTTTGCTTTTGGCAGTACAAATGTTGATACTAATCCTATGAATATCATCAACCCACTAGCAAAGAAATATATTGCTCGCCAACCAAAATTTGCTCCGACGAATCCACTGGTTATTCTAGCTAAAACAATCCCAATGAATAAACCACTCATCACAGTTCCGACAGCTTTGCCACGTTTTTCTGGTTCTACTAAAAAAACAGCAAAAGGTACAACAAGTTGCGGAACTATTGTAGTCATACCAATGAGTAAGCTCGCAATAATTAAGCAAGCAATATTAGGAGACATAGCTGCTGTTAATAATGCTAAAGCAGTTGCTATTAGCATTGTCACAATTAAGCGTCGTCGTTCTAGGATATCTCCCAAGGGTACAAATAGTAGTAACCCCAAAGCATAACCAATTTGTGTCATCATGGGAATTAACCCAACTTGCTGAGTGGGAGCATGGAAGCTTTCGGCAATTAATGCTAGTAGGGGTTGATTGTAATATAAGTTGGCAACTGTGGCTCCACCGACAACTGCCATAATTAATAAAGTTTTGTTAATATCCATAGTTAATTTTTGAGAATAGTTGTATATCTGTAGGTTGGGTTAAGCGACAGCGCAACCCAACAAAAACCTATAAGTCTGGACTTACGCAGCAGAACCCAGAAACCCGGTTTCTCGTAGATGTTTTTTGTTCAAAACAATGATTTAGCTTAGAAACCGGGTTTCTTTGCATAAGTCCTATAAGTAAAACTTGTAGTAGACTGACACAGCTAAAAGTGTGCAGAGCGCTTTTTTCATAATCACCCTATCGCCCCATCGCCCCATCACCCCATTTTCTAAGGCACCATTTTAGATGTGTCAGTCCAGTAGGGTGCATTGCAACGCACTTACACCTTCCTTTGTTTGTAGTTTAATGTAGGTTGGGTTGAGCGGTAGTGAAACCCAACAAAACCTTAGTGGTGCTCGGTTTAATTCTTAAATCAAACCTACGCTTATTGCACTATTTTAGCTGTGTCAGCCCACTATTAGACTCAACCTAACCTACAGCAGCTCAATAATTTTACTGTTGGGTTTCGTTCCTCAACCCAACCTACACAAACTCTTGGGCGTTAACTCTGTGCATATCCTGCATCTACAACTATTGTTTGACGAGTTATTGCTCTGGATGTATCGGAAGCGAGAAATAAATATGTTCCGACTAACTCTTGGGGTGTTAATTCTATGGGAATTGATTGTAATTCATGTAGAGTCTTATGTTTTGCTTCTGGTGTCACCCACTGTCGCAGTTGCCTTTCTGTCATTATCCAACCTGGTGCTACGGAATTTACCCGAATATGATGTTTCCCAACTGCTTCTGCTAAAGTTCTAACCATACCTACTATTGCTGCTTTTGTGGCATTGTAAGCAACCATATCTGGTTTGGCAATCCAAACTAGGTGAGAACTTGTCATAATAATACTACCGCCACCAGCATTAATCATTTCTGGTAATAATTCCCGACAGGTAATAAAATAATGTACAACATTTAATTGAAATAGATCGTTCCATTCTTGTGCTGACATTTCTAACAGGTTACATCTGGGATCGTAACCAGCATTGTTAATTAAAACATTTACTACTGGTTTGTCTTTTTTAACTTTGGCTAAAGTTTCAGTTAAAGCTTCACTATCAGTTAAATCTATTTCATAGACATTGACTTTACAATTATATTGTTGGCATTCTTCAGCTATTTGTAAACCTCTATCATAATCTTTATCTAAAATGGTTACTTCTGCTGCTTGTTCGGCAAATGTTTTAGTTAGAGCTTCGCCAATTCCATTACTGCCACCAGTAATTAAAATATGTTTGTCTTTTAAGTCTTGATAGATGGGATTCATTTGATTTTCTCCTAATTTTAATTCCCAGTATTTAAACTCAGCAATAAACGTAAGTTGGGTTGACGTAGGAAACCCAACAATAATAACTAAAAAGGGAAAAAAAGAAATAATATTTCCTTATATTCAATTCCGTAACGGTTTTAACCAGAGGTAATTATCAATTATCAATTATCAATTATCCATTATCAATTTAATCCGTATATCCGTGGCATAATCCGTGTGAGCAGTTCAACCCAACCTACATCTATTGCAAAATTTAAGATGTAACAGTCTACTACTTGATTATCTTAGGGCTAGAGCAAAACTACAAACTATAAATCAACTATTAGCAACTAAGACTTTTGTTTGATTCACAATCCAATTTTTACTTACTGATAAATGAAATGTTAGTTCATCCAAATCTATCTCTTCTTTTGAACCTGGTGTTTGTCTTGGTTGAGCGCATTCTAGAATTATCGGACCGGAAAATTTAATCTCATCAAGTGCGTCGAAATGTTCGGCAAAATTAGTATGACCAAAACCAATGCCTTTTCTGTTAGAATCAGCGATTTGATAAACACTTAGTTTATCCCCACATTCTTGAATTGCTTTAACTAAATTTGCTTCTTCTAAATTGCCATGATAGGTATCTAGAATAACAGTCATATTTGGCGAGTTAATTTCTGCTAGTAAAGATAAAACATCANCTCATCAAGTGCGTCGAAATGTTCGGCAAAATTAGTATGACCAAAACCAATGCCTTTTCTGTTAGAATCAGCGATTTGATAAACACTTAGTTTATCCCCACATTCTTGAATTGCTTTAACTAAATTTGCTTCTTCTAAATTGCCATGATAGGTATCTAGAATAACAGTCATATTTGGCGAGTTAATTTCTGCTAGTAAAGATAAAACATCATTACTATTCAGAATGAAACGACATAAATAACGATTCAGGGGTTCAAAACCTAATTTAATTTTGGCTTTTTCTGCATAAACTGCTAATTCTTGGCAAGATGCAATTAAATTATCTCTGGAACCTGCATAAGTAGTTCCCATCTGACTCTGAATATATTCATGGCAAGTAATTATAGGATTGCCTAATTCTGCTCCATAATCAATTAACTTTTTATAGTAATCTAGGGCTACTGTTCTGGTTTGGCGATCGCTACTTCCTAAATCTACATTACTAGGAGTCATGGAAAATATTTCTAAACCATTATCTGCCAAAATATCTTTCACATTTTGAGGTAGAGTTTGATTAATATCTACATATAATTCCACTCCATCGAAACCCATTTCTGAAATAATTTTGGCAGTTTTTTCTAATTTATTCTGACCAAATATCCAGGTAGTAACGCCTATTTTTCTCTGTATACTTATACTCATTTTTTCCTAGTAAATATATTACAAAATTGGTAACACAAGCATCCTGCTTGTTACAGGCTGGAAGCCTGTGTTACACGGTGTATAAAATTAGTTTAAGTTTGTGCATTAAGCAGATTTAAAAAATATTTCCATCGGATTTTTCCTTTTATCGACAATAATTAAAACTTTCCTTCTTCCTCCTTCTTACTTCTTACTTATTACTTCCTCCTTCTTCCTTCTTCCTTCTTCCTTCTTCCTTCTTCCTTCTTCTTCCTTCTTCCTTCTTCCTTCTTCCTTCCTAAACTAATCACTAGTCACAAAAAGTCTACTAATTAACCCCAAACTCAAAACAGAAAAACCAGCAGCAGCGTAAAAAACTCCAGCCATTCCCCAAACTCCAAAAGCAACTCCAGCTAATAACGGACCTAATGCTTGTCCGATAGATAAAACCGTAGCATTAACAGCCATAAAACCAGCACGATAATCTTGAGGAGCAAATTTTCCTAACAATGCCTGAGTAGCAGGAAAACACATTCCATGAGCAGCTCCAAACAAAATACTAGGAATTATTAATAACCACATATTTTGTAGCAATGGAGTAACTATTACTGCCAAAGTATAAAGTACAAATGAAACTTTAATTAGGGTAAATTCTGATAGAGATTGGGGAAATAATGCCACCTGAGAAGAAACAAATGCTAAAGATAAAGCCATAGTTGCTAAAATAATTCCAATTGCTACATGAGAAGCTCCAAAAACATCTCCAGCTAACATCGGAATATAAGTAAAATAAGGACCGAACAGCAAGATAAATAAAGCAACTACTGCAAACAACAATCCTAATACTTGACTATTATTAACACTATGCCAAATATTTCTTAAATATACTTTCAAACGGAATTTTGGTGGTTTTTCAAATGAGGGTAATTCTAGGAAAAAAATCACAGCAAGTACAATAGGAACTGCTAACAATGGCAATAAAAAAGGATAGCGCCATCCCCATGTTGCTAAACCCCCACTAATTAAAGGATACACTGCCAAACTCATACCAATCATACTGGCGTTGAATGCCATTGCCGATGTCAGACTCTTACCTGAATACAAATCGCTGATTAATGTTAGTGCTAAAGCTTCTAAACTAGCTGCTCCCACACCTTGCAGAAATCGTAATTCTAATAATGTCCGAAAATTTGGAGCAAAACTACAAGCAACACCAGCAATAGCAAATAGTAATAAAGAAGGAATTAAAATTTGTTTTCTACCGAAGCGATCTGCTAAAACTCCAGATATAGGAGTTCCGATGGCGATAGGTACAACAAATGCTGTAATTACTAATCCCACTTTTTCCGGTGGAACTTCCAGTGCTGATGCCATTGTTGGCAATACAGGTCCGATACTACTTGAACCCAAGACTGCCATCAATGTTATACCAATAATGATTTGTAGGTTTCTATCTAAGTAAATTTTTGTACTGTGACTGAGAAATTTACTGTTTTCCATTGCTTGACTTTCCTGGTAAATTACTAAAGCATTAATGTAGTAAACTGACACGCCGAAAAATGTAGGTTGGGTAGAGGAATGAAACCCAACAATAGATTAGTGTAGGGTGCATTAGACTTACAATCTAAGGTTTGACAGGTTTTTCACAATCTGTCGTAACGCACCATTTTAGTCTTGGTGCGTTACGCTACCGCTAACACACCCTACTAAAGTGACACAGCTAAAACTGTGCATTAGGGAGTAGGGGAGTAGGGGAGTAGGGGAGAAAGATTTTTGTTGGGTTTTTCCGTTGGAAATGCTCNGGGAGTAGGGGAGTAGGGGAGTAGGGGAGAAAGATTTTTGTTGGGTTTTTCCGTTGGAAATGCTCCGCAAACGTCCCATGCTGCGCAATGCTAACGCAAACAACCCAACCTACATCTATTGCACCATTTAAGGTGTGTCAGTCTACTACTAGAATTAATTATCCTATTGTTGGTTTGAGGAACGAAACCTAACCTACGCTTATTGCACTAAAGTTTTATGCTACACTAACAATCAACTCTACTCCTCCTTCAGGGATTCGTCCCTTATTCTACTGAAAACCTTTGTCAGACAGGAAAGAGGTTGTAGGGAAACAGGGGAAAAGGTAGTATTTCGACGATTAAATGCCCATAAAATCGCGATTTTTCTTCCTTTCCCTTTTCTTTACCTAAAATGTTTTTGTTTCCCATCATTACACTTAATAAATAATCCTAATTTTTACCACAATAATTGGCTATAAAACCTCAACTATTAAGGCAAAATGTTTTTGGAGCGTTGCTCTAATCCCCATTACAAAAACAACTTCTGAATTCTGAATTCTAAATTCTGAATTCGTTAATCCCTTTGAGCTATTTTAACTGAGGAGAAGTAGAGTTAAGTTGCTTCAATTATGCAGTAGTAACCGCAACTTTTCCAGTTGCCTTTTCGATAAAATTATCTAGAACTTTTTCGACCAATTCAAGATCTACTGTTGCCAAATAATCTCCCTCTGGGTTATAACATTGACCAATTTTTTCTAAGATAACAAACCGGATATCTTCCCCAGTTTTCTTATTATCTGCAATCATCGCCTGCATTAATAAATTAGTAGTAACATTCTCAGGCCAAGGATTATTAAATCCTAGTTTTTCTTCAATAAAGTAGTAGTGTAAATCTACATCTTTTTGGGAAATTAATCCCATTTCTTTCGCTAGTTCCGCTGCTATTTTCATACCATAAGAAACTGCTTCTCCATGAGATAGTTTTCCTTTTAGTAACCATTCCAAACCATGACCAAAGGTATGACCATACTCTAGAATAATTCCCAAATTTTTTTCAGTGGGGTCTTGCTTAAGTATTTCTAGTTTGGAGAGAATAATTTTATAAGCTAGGTCAGTTAACNCATTTCTTTCGCTAGTTCCGCTGCTATTTTCATACCATAAGAAACTGCTTCTCCATGAGATAGTTTTCCTTTTAGTAACCATTCCAAACCATGACCAAAGGTATGACCATACTCTAGAATAATTCCCAAATTTTTTTCAGTGGGGTCTTGCTTAAGTATTTCTAGTTTGGAGAGAATAATTTTATAAGCTAGGTCAGTTAACTGCTCGTCAGAAAAATTAAGCTCAGGATTAAGAGTATTTTCTAAATAATCCAAAAAGCTAGGTTCAGCAATAAAACCATTTTTAATCCCTTCAATAATTCCACATCTCTTATAAAAAGCAGGCTCTGTTTTTAAGTATTTTGTATCTGCCCAAATAAATAGAGGACTATGATAAAGACCAAAGTGATTTTTGCCAGTTGAACCATTAACAGCTTGTTTATTACTGAGGGTACTATCAGTTTGACCAGTCATACTTGTGGAGATTTCAATAAACCGAATTCCACGGTAAATTAATCCAGCAACTAAACCAACAATATTTCCTACTGTTCCTCCACCAAAGGCAACTAATAGGGATTTTTTAGATACTCCTTCAGCAATTAATGTTTCACATATTTCTTCTAAGACTGGGAAGTATTTACACTTCTCACCAGGAGGTACTATTTCCAGAATACAATGATATTTTGCATTCAGTTCGTGGAAGATTTCCTTTCCATAAAGTTCCAACAGATTTTCCTCTGTGAAGAAGAATATTTTGTCGAAGTCATGTTTTGAGAATTCGTTGACAAGATGTTCCTTGATATCGTATCCGAAATAAAATGGACTGGGTTTGAGTAGCTCGGTGTTGAGTTCAACCATTTTTCCTGGAGTCCATTCTTGTGTCATGTTGTAATCTATCATTAGTTCCCCTTTGTAGATAAAGTATGAATTGCTTTAATTTATATAGTGAACTAATTGATATAAAATGTCAGTAAATTAAATCTACAATTTCCTACAATATGCGATCGCGTTGTAGTCTGGCCTTAATTTCACCAGCTAATTGTCTAGCTTGAAGATTGGGATTACCATCTTTGCTGCACCATTGGCGAACAGTTTGGGGTTGCACTCCCATCAACTCGGCAAAATCATTTCTGTGAAACCCTTCTAACTTTTCCTGTAGTTCAAAGAGTAGTTGCACTGGGTGATAGTCAGATACTTGTATTCTTGCTAAATTGAATATTGTNGTAAATTAAATCTACAATTTCCTACAATATGCGATCGCGTTGTAGTCTGGCCTTAATTTCACCAGCTAATTGTCTAGCTTGAAGATTGGGATTACCATCTTTGCTGCACCATTGGCGAACAGTTTGGGGTTGCACTCCCATCAACTCGGCAAAATCATTTCTGTGAAACCCTTCTAACTTTTCCTGTAGTTCAAAGAGTAGTTGCACTGGGTGATAGTCAGATACTTGTATTCTTGCTAAATTGAATATTGTTTTAGGCATTGTCTCAATTTCCTTTTGTTCCCAACATTGGTGGATCGATTGAAATGACCTTTTCCCACCCTTAACTGCGAGCAGTACAACGGTAGCTTTTTTCAATTTAGAGGCTGTTTGCGATGAATCCGTGGAAACCTAACCTTCCTATCCCCCCTAACCACCCTGGGAAAGGGGAGAAGAAGGGAATGGGGGTTTCTCCTACAAGGAGAGAGGTTTTTATGAGTTTACAAACAGTCTCTTAAGTATAAATTTTTAATAAAGAAAGCTGGATTTACCCATGGCAAGTTTTTCCAAGCTATTTGGGCTTAAATCAATCATTATTTTTTTGTAATTTTCTACTTAAACTTAGTTTAGAGCCTAATTTACTAATTGAGATGTATTCTCAATATTTTTTAAAATTCTCAATAAACCCAATAAATTTGGGGTTTATTGAGAATAGGATGCGATCGCCAGTCAAACTATGAGGAGCGGTATTACTTGATTAGGACTTACGCACTACAATGTATTTTCGTCATTGCAACCGACAGGGTTTGCGGAGCAGTCCGGAACGGATAGCAATCTCAGATCCTAGTTTTTCGTATCTCATCCGTAAGTCCTGTTGATAAGCGACCACTATAAATCAAACCAAAGTCTTAAGTAAAGTTAGCCCTTAGCAAGATGAATAAAACTTAATCAGTCTAGAAACAAATTTTTGATAATTCTGTATAGCTCAATACCCTATGCACATACTATAAACTTATTAAGATAGAATATTATTAAGGTTCTATTTTGACTACCTACTGGAATGGCACTTATGCAATGGTGGTGACGACGCATTGTTAAATATGGACTCGCAGTAATTAAGGTAGTGGCGTCACACGCCTAAAATATTGCAATAGTAGGGGCGGGTTCGGCGTTAAGTTAATGGCGTTACACGCGATCGGGTGAACCCGCCCCCGCCCCAATAATCTCATGCACATTCATTAGCTGTGTCGATCTAGTAGGGTGCGTTTTGCTGCGCAACATGAAAAGGGGGTGAATTTAATGATGGCGTAGTCGAGTTAATATTGTTCCCGCGTAACGCACCGATGTTCCTGCTAGTTAGTTTACTTGCTACAAACTGACTTTACTAACTTACAGGAAGTCTTGCCACAGGCTTTAAACGCTCTTTCTTTTGCCTCGCCTTCTGTATCACCTCGTCCCGAATACCATGTGTAATTATCTTTGACAACTGCTCCACACTCATTATCCAATGTTATCACAACTTCACAACCTGCACCGCATTTGCTTATTGCTTCTTTCTTTGCCTCAGCGCGAGTTGAACGGTTACTTGCCAATCCGTAAGTTGTCCTATCAGAAGAGATAGCGATCGCTCCATGCTTACCTTGGGCGAGAGCAGAATCTATAAATATGCCTTGGAGTAATATCAAAATTGCTGCTGTGAGCTTAAGTTGCTTGTTCATAAAAAATCCTACATTGTTAAAATACTATTTGTATAAGCTTACACCTATATTTTAACCCAAAGTTCCGCAATAGACTATACAAATTAGGAATCGTTAAATTTTGCTCTTCGGTCGATTAGTTTTTTCTTCGTTGGTTCATTAATTTCATCAATTTTTATCCCCTTCAATGTTGATCCCCACAGTTCAGCCTCAGTTAAATTAGCCCCACTTAAGTCAGCACATTGTGTTTCTTTTTTCTGAAGATTCCATCCCAAGCAAGCAAGCAGTTCTCCTTCTCTACTAAAAGGAATAATATGCCATCCCATCCAAGGCAACCAACCCCAATCAGCATCTTTCTGGTATGTATGACAAGATAAATCCGCGTAGTTGAAATTAGAGTTTTTTAAGCCAGCATTTTTAAAGGTAGATCCTCTTAAATCTCCCTTTGTTAATTGTGCTTCTTTAAAACTGAAACCTTTAAAATTTGTAAGTTTTAAATTAGCTCCATGATAAAAAATATCAGATGATTCATTCTTCAAACTTTTATCACCGTTAAAATTTTTTGGTATCTCTAATTTATTTAGAAAAAGTACAATACCAGCTTTTCTCGGGCTACCACTGATTTCCCTAAGAACAACTAATGTCATATTGTGAATTAACTGGTACTCTTTACTTTTTGTTTCCTTGTAATCTTGGTTATAGCGAATTTCTTTCAGGGCAGAGAAATAATTTTCAGCAATTTTTTGTTCGTTAGTATCTGTGGATTTACGATCTTGTCTTAGTTCACTTTGATAGTTTATATAAAGACCGAAAAGCCAAGCAACAAAGCTAATAAATAATGGTAGAGGTAATTTTTTAATCACCCCAGAAATAGTTGTTAGAATCTCCCAATATTTTTCTTTATAGTTCATTATTACCTTCCTCCAATTTCTGATTATAAGTAGGTAGGAAAGAAATATTCATGCAGTCGAAAACCTTGAGATTCCAATCCGTTCCAGTCGCTTCGGACGTACTTTTAAATTTTCACACCTACCTACTTAGGTTATTTAAAACAAACAATATCCTGATCCGCCGCAGGCGGAAAAGTTGAAAATAAAAATGGTATATAAAGTTAGCCCCTCCTGTATCTCCAGGGCTGATTCATTGTCACAAAATGGATAGTCATTTAACTCTTTAGTCAATCCATCTTCAACTTTCTGTAATTGTAGAGAAAACCCAAAATTTGGAATAGTTTATAAAAGAGAAAAGTTAAGCAGATACACAAAATTAATTACACAGAAGTATTCTGAATTCCGACTTCTGAGTTTTAACTCCTTCTGACTCCTAAATCATAAAATAATATCATGTCCGTTTGAATAGTTATGATTAAAGGAATAGGAGAGACAGGAGTGGGAGAAGTTAAAATGCACCCTTTTTCTTATATTCTTATTATAACAATTTGATAAATAATTTGCGATGAATATCTGTTGCCTGTTGCTTGTTGTCTTTTGCCTATTTATTGTTGCCTATAACTAGAATTGTGTACCTGCTTATTTCAAATTGGTACTAGTAAGGAACTGAAATTGTAGCGATCGCGCGGTTATCCAGACACAATATAATTACAGCAGTTTTCGAGTCAATAACACACCTAAAATATTGCAATAGTAGGGGCAGGTTCCACGTTAAGTTAATGGTATTACAAATTATCAGATGAACCCGCCCCCGCGCCAATAATAATCTAATTCACACTCATTAGCTGTGTCAGTCCACTACTAGACCGACACATATTCAATGGTGCGTTACGACATATTGTTAAATACCTTTTATAGCCTAGGTTATAGCTGTCTAACGCACCCTACTGGAC
>NZ_LGSU01001496.1 GCF_002260545.1 Hydrocoleum sp. CS-953
CTTATGTAGCCCAAATAATTTATGATTTTGTCAATGATTAGATAGGAATAAATAAGATTAGACATTGGGACTAAGAAAAAAATAAGGTTAAGAACAAATTATGGATAATTTTCTTAAAGTAACACCATCCAATATGGTCATGCCCACAAACTAAGTGCCCAACTTGCCTCTTTAAAAAACAATCTACAAAACGAAACCTGATATCTATTACTTATAAGTCAATAGATAAATTTTGATCTGAAATATCTGAGTAGACAGCAATTAATACAGGATAATATATGCATTAAGTAGTCCCTAAAAATCAGCAGATCAAAGTTATTTGTACTTTGTTAAAATTTTGCTATTTTTTTGCAAAAAGATGTTAAGATAATAGTAACCCGTATATAAGGAGAATTTTAAAGATATGGCCTCAGAAAAGAAAGTAAAAGCAGTAACTGTTCTGCGTAGTGATTCAGACTTTGGTGGCGCCCCAGATGTTGTCAGTGGTGGAAAGACCAAGAAGAAAAAGAAAAAACAGTCTGTAAAAATGGTAGAGGGACCTGTACTCGATCTAGCCAAGCAATTTGATAAGGCAACTACTGCATACCGAGAAGGTCACGAAAAGTCTAATTCCAAGAAAAAAGATGGTTGGATTAAAGATTTTCCTAAGAATACAACAAAGGCTCTAGGTAAATTTAAAATCCCTTTTAACCCCTTTTAAAATCCCTGGTTGATCATAAGTTAGCAGAAGACCCATGCTCTCCTGAAAGGGAGCATTGGGATTAATGTTAATCTCAATGTTACTCTTTATAAGAGTATATGATAAGGTAAATAAGCTTGGTAGGCTAGCACTTTAAGTTGCAGTAGAAACCTAAAATATTGAGGCTGGGGAACACCTATATGTTCCAAGTTCCAATAACTTCAGGTCTAAAAAGGTCTATATACAGCTAAAAGCAAAAAATAGGTGATTTATATTATCTTGTGTGTTAATTATTTTACTCCTAGATAATTTTAATCCCAAAATAACAACCGTAAAAAAATAAAGCCCATAGGTAACAGTCACATTAGTTAGTAAATTTATTCCTTATTTATTGCTTATTTTGTGGCTAGTTACTAAAATATTCCCAAACAAAATACTAAAATCGAAATCAACAAGTTGGCATGATAAATCTAAAGTAGAATCTTTAAAGAGATAGTAATGCTAGCTGTCGAGTAGATTTTGGATATGTGATGGTATTTAACTGAAAATTTTGATGAGGAGAAATAAAAAATGGTAATGTCAGGAGAAACGAAGAAACCTCAGGAGGCAAACACTATTATTCTGGAGTTTCCTGCAGCAAAAAGCGATGATATTAAAGACTTGCGTAAGGGTGAAGGAAAGATCTTCAAAAAAATAGCTAAAACTATTGAACAACTACAAGAGGCAGGTGAAATTGGAGAGAATGTACAACCTGTAATAGCTATCGTCAATAAAAAGAAAAAAGACGGTGGTCTCCTAGGTTAAAAATAAAAATAGAAGTTTCCGGGTAGTAAGAACTTAGTAGTGTAGTTCGGAGTGAATAGAATAATTCTATTCACTAAATAAATAGCTATTAAGTACCTAACCGTATAAACTTTTAAAGTACGGAAATTGCATCTAAGCAGTTTCCGTTTATATAGATAATAAATGATCCCATAATCTTTATTAAGGGCATCTAGATAACTAAAACACACAAATAAATCAAACACCTCAGTCACACAAGGAATTGAAATAGATCAAGTGAAGATACTATTAGTTTGTACAGAAAAATTACCAGTACCTTGTATAAGAGGTGGAGCTATTCAAACATATATAGATGGTATTCTACCTTACCTAAAACGAGAGCATGAAATTACAGTATTCTCAGTGGCAGACCCCGATCTACCAGATAGGGAAATTAGAGACAATATTCGCTACGAGCGTGCTCCTAGAGAAACTTCTGAGGAATACTATCAAGCTGTAGCCAATTTTGTAGGAGGCCAAAAATTTGATTGGATAGTAATTTATAATCGCCCCAAATATTTATCCATAGTAGCTAAGGCAGCTCCAGAGAGTCGCTTTCTACTTAGTATGCACAACGAAATGTTCCATGATAAGAAAATTGACCCACAAGAGGCAATTATCTGCTTGGAAAGAGTAGAAAAAGTAGTGACAGTCAGTAAATTTATTGCTGATGGGATAGCAAAATTATTTCCAGAATATCAACACAAGCTACAACCTGTATATGCTGGAGTAGACCTCAAACGCTTTCAGCCTAAGTGGATAGAAGCGGCAGAAGAAAAACGCAAAGAAATGTTGGCTGTTCATGGTTTAGAAGATAAACAAGTAATCCTTTGTGTGGGTAGATTAACAGATAAAAAAGGACCTCATCTGTTAATATCTGCGATCGCCAAAGTAATAAAAAAACACCCATCTGCTGTATTATTGCTAGTAGGTAGTAAATGGTACGGTCATAATAAGGAAAATGATTATGTCCGTGAAATTAAAGCAGAAGCCGAAAAATTGGGACCAGCAGTTCAGATGACAGGATTTATTCCACCATCTGAAGTTGCAGATTATTTCCTATTAGGTGATATATTTGTATGTGCATCTCAATGGGAAGAACCTCTAGCTAGGGTGCATTACGAGGCAATGGCTAGTGGACTATGTACTATTACTACTGCTAGGGGAGGCAACCCTGAAGTAATTATTCCAGGTAAAAATGGTATTGTAATCACAGACTACGAAAATTCTGACGCATTTGCTACTCAGATAGACTACTTATTGTCAAGGCCAAAAGAGAGTGAAGAAATGGGAAGAACAGGACGCGAGCTAGCTGAATTATATTACAGTTGGTCAAGGGTGGCTTGGGATATTTTGAGTATCATTAATGATTCAAAATCAACTACTTTAGATACACTGGGGCTAATAGAGCAAAATAAAGAAGCTGGATAGCAAAATAAAGAAGTTGGATTAAAGATAAAGCCGATTTTTTCCTAACTTCAAATTAGGGTGAATCAAATTAGGAATTAGATAAAATCCTCCAGTTATCAACAAGTTATTGCATTTACTACTCTACTACTAACTATAGTCTAAAAAAGTTTCCTTGCTTAAATTCTTCCTTTTTTCTTAATGAATGCATGACTTTTGACCTTCTCTGTCATACGATAACTAATGAGCCAGATTTATATCAAGTCCTAAAACCTAGAACAATGAATATTTGTATTGGTTGATTTTATGAAGGAACAACAAAAGAGCGACCTAATAGCAATTATTGGCATTGCTTGTCGATTTCCAGGAGCAGATGACTATAACCAGTTCTGGGAAAATATGGAGGCAGGAGTAAATAGCATCACTGAAATTCCTCCCCAAAGATGGGAAATAGAAAAGCATTATTCCCCTATTCCTAATCAACCAAATAAGACAATAAGTAAGTGGGGAGGATTAGTAAAAGGGATAGATGAGTTCGACGCAGAGTTTTTTAGTATCTCTCGTAGAGAAGCAGGAAAAGTAGACCCACAACATAGAATTATGTTGGAATTGAGCTGGTCTTGTATAGAAGATGGAGGTTACTCACCATCTGAACTTTCAGGTAAAGATGTAGGTGTTTTTATGGGGGCGTGTAACTATGACTCCATTCTATTAATGAACCGAGATCAAGAAAATGTAGAAGGTCATAGTGGAACAGGGACTTGGACTTGTATGATTCCCAACCGCATCTCTTCATTTTTTAACTTTCACGGTCCAAGTATTCCCATTGATACAGCTTGTTCAAGTTCACTGGTAGCTATTCATTACGCACTTAAATCCCTCAAAGAATCAGAATGTGAAATGGCATTAGTAGGTGGGATAAGTGTGTTATTCACCTCAACAACATACATCCAGATGAGTCAATTGGGAATGTTGTCGCCAACAGGACAATGCCGAACATTTAGTAGTGATGCTGATGGTTATGTGAGGGGAGAAGGAGCAGGAGTTGTATTATTAAAACCTCTGACAAAAGCAATAGAAGATGGCGATCGGATTTATAGTGTCATTCAAGGAAGTGCAATTAATCACGGAGGAAGAGCAAGAACCATAACATCTCCTAATGTGTACTCCCAAGCGCAAGTAATTCGTGCAGCCTATAGTAACGCTAATATTTCTCCAGATACAGTATCTTATATAGAATCCCATGGAACGGGCACACCATTGGGAGACCCGATAGAAATTAATGCTTTGAAAAGAGCTTACAGACAACTTTATCAGCAGTATGGAGTAGAAAAAACTGAGAAACCCTACTGTGGTATAGGAGCAGTCAAAAGTAACGTAGGTCATTTGGAAGGAGCAGCAGGAATTGCTGGATTAATCAAAGTCTTATTAGCAATGAAGTACAAAAAGCTCCCCAAAATTGTCAACTTCAAGGAATTAAATCCCCGCATTAACATTAAAGATACTCCTTTCTATTTCATAGAGGAAACTCAAGAATGGAAACGATTAAAAAATGAATCAGGAGAAGAGATTCCTAGACGTGCAGGTTTAAGTTCTTTTGGTATCGGCGGCGTTAATGCTCATATTGTATTAGAAGAACCCCAAGAAGAAGTCAAAAATGAAGATTCTCTAGAGCGCCCGCTACAGATTTTAACACTTTCAGCGAAGACAGAGAAAGCACTAAGGGAACTAGCAACAAAATATAAGACTTATTTAGAATCACAAACTGAATCATCCCTACCAAATATCTGCTTCAGTGCTAATACAGGGCGGACACATTTTGCCGAAAAACTGGCAATAGTAGCAGAGTCAAACAGTGATTTACCAAAAAAATTAGCAGATTTTCTTCAGGATAATGAAACAAGCAGAGTGCTAAGAGGAAAAGCAGAAAGTCAAGACAAGGAAATTGCTTTTCTGTTCACTGGACAAGGGTCTCAATATATAGATATGGGACGACAATTATATGAGACTCAACCCACATTTCAAAAAATTCTAGACCAATGCAATGAAATTCTGAAAGAATATTTAGAAGTACCTTTATTAGAAGTTTTATATCCTCAAAATGCACAAAATTCAAGCTCTTTACTAGACCAAACAAGTTATACCCAACCTGCTCTGTTTGCCCTTGAATATGCTTTAGCTAAGTTATGGGAATCTTGGGGGATTAAACCGAATGTGGTGATGGGTCATAGTGTAGGAGAATATGTAGCAGCAACAGTAGCAGGAGTATTCAACTTAGAAGATGGTCTCAAATTAATCGCCATGCGGGGACGGTTGATGCAAAAGTTACCCCCCGGTGGGGAGATGGTGTCCTTGTTAGCATCAGAATCTCTAGTGAGAGAGGCGATCGGAGAATATAGTTCCCAAGTAGCAATAGCAGCGATTAATGGACCAGAAAGTATCGTGATTTCTGGTGAAAGTGAAGCCATAGCAAGTATTTGTAGTAAATTAGAATCGGCAGGAGTTAAGACCAAGCATTTACAAGTGTCCCATGCGTTCCATTCCCCTTTAATGGAGCCAATGTTGTCAGAGTTTGAAGCAGTAGCTAATCAAATAACCTACAACAAACCAAAAATACCAGTAGTATCCAATCTCATAGGAACAATAGCAGACGATAGTATTGCTTCAGCCCAATATTGGGTAGATCATGTGCGTCAACCAGTGCGGTTTGCCCAAGGGATGGAAGCTTTGCACAAACAAGGTGCTGAAATATTCCTGGAAATCGGACCAAAACCGATATTATTAGGTATGGGGCGTCAGTGTCTCATGGGGACAAAAAAACTATGGTTTCCAAGTTTACGTTCCGGTAAACCAGACTGGTTACAAATGCTGCAAAGTTTGGGTGAATTGTATATACGGGGAATAAAAATTGATTGGTTAGGATTCGATCGCGATTATTTGCGTTATAAAGTAGCTTTGCCAACATATCCTTGGCAACGAAAAAAATATTGGCCTAGCAATATTCAACCAAAGAAAAATCAAGTTCAAAATAGCTCTGAAATTAAGGAAAGCGATCGCGAGCAAGCTGCTCGCCCTACAAATTTAGAAAAAAGGGATACTCCCGATATACAGCAACCAAAACTGAAATTATCCAACCCAGCCCTACTGTCTTTCCCGAAAACTACAGTAGCCCAACAACAACCAGCCAAAAGAGAATTGGCTCAATTAAAAGTTCTACCAACTCAGGAAGAACTTCCTCAAATAACCCAGCAATATCTTGAAGTAAAAAATCAAGATATTGTTATTAACCAAGAACCAACACAGGAGCCAAAAACTATGAATAGAGAACAAGTTGAACAACTGAAACAAGAGTATGAAGAAAAAGGATACTGTCAAGTCAAAAAATTATTTGATATTTCAGAAATAAAAAGAATCCAAGAGACATTGGACAATGCCAAACAAGCAAGTAATATCTCCGCAGAAAAAGTAAGCATGAAACTGGGGGGAGTGGATGATATTGATACCACAGATCATGCTTATGACTTAGTGAAATACGATTTTGTATCTTCCTTTATCCAAGAAAAGCTGGCTCTGCTGAATTACATCACAGGCAAAAACTTGATGATCATGCACAACGCTCTATTTTCGGTGGAACCAAACCGAAAAGGATTATCTTGGCATGTGGGAGTCGGTTCATTTTCATTTACCAAAACAGAAGACTATGGTGCTTCTATCTGGATACCACTAGATATAATCACTAAAGAATATCGAGGTGGAATGCAATATGTGCCGCTCGAAAAATTTCCTGGTCAGTTTTATTACACTGTTTTTGACTTACATTTACAAAATAATATTAAGTGGGATGAATCTCAAGGAGATTTGAATGACTATGTTGCCAACGCGAATACTATCTATAATAATATTCAGGAAGATGTAATAGATTATACTATCAAAGATAGTTATGAAGAAGACCCCTATGATCTTGGGGATGCGTTTTTCTTCAATAAATATGTCTTACATAGATCAGTTCCATTAAAACCGGGTTTACATAAGTTACGTCGTGCTTTTGTAATTCGACTGGTAGATTATGACACACGGGTAGATGAGCAGCGATTGGGTTTATTCTCAAAATACTCTCAATTGCATTCGAGATACTACAAAACTCTACCTCGTTACAACAAAGATAGTGTTTTAGTAATGGTTTCCCGTGCCGTTAATAAAGGGTTAAAATCTCCCTACTTACGAGACATTCCTCATGTGCAACAAACCTTACCAGAAAGAATGGCAACTGGATCTATCAGTTTTGATGAAATATCAAGCACTCCTTCTCCCAGAGATTCAGTTCCTCAAACTCAGCAACCTTTAAGAACATTACAACCACTGACTCAACCCCAGGTAAATCAGGTAAACATATCAGAAGTAAAGCAGGTCCTCAAAAAGCAGTTAGCAGAAGCCCTGTATACAGATATCAGCGAAATAGCCGAAGACAAGAAATTTGTGGATTTAGGGTTAGACTCAATTATTGGGGTAGAACTGACAAATACAATTAATCAAATTTACAACTTAAACCTCAAAGCCACGAAGTTGTATGATTATCCTACTTTATTAGAGTTAGCGCCATATATTGCCCAAATCTTATCAACTCAGGGCACAAACTCCCAAGTTAATCAGGTAGGTTCGGTTCCTCAAACTCAGCAACCGTTAAAAACTTTACAACCATTGCCTCAAACTCAGGTAAACCAGGTAAACGTATCAGAAGTAAAGCAGACTCTCAAAGCACAATTAGCGGAAGCTCTTTATACAGATATCAGCGAAATAGCCGAAGATAAGAAATTTGTGGATTTAGGGTTAGACTCAATTATTGGGGTAGAATTGACAAACACAATTAATCAAACTTACAACTTAAACCTCAAAGCTACCAAGTTGTATGATTATCCTACCTTGTTAGACTTAGCGCCATATATTGCCCAGGAAATTGCTGCTAGTGGCAACAGTAAATTAACTCAAGGTAATGGCAATGGAGCTGCTCCCCAAGGATATTCACCAAATAACGGTTCATCAGGAGCATCTTCAGATGAGATGAGTCAAAAAGAACGCTTGCGTGCGATCCTAAATAAGGTGGCTAATAATGAGTTGACTGTCCAGGAGGCAAACCAACTGGTTAAACAGATCAAACAACAGGCTAGAGTTTAAAAATAAATTTTAAGAGAACGATATGAGCAAAGAACAAATACTCAACATAATTAGAAAATACACTCGTGAAATAGCACCAGAATTAGAAGAAGTTCCCTTAGAACCTACTGATAGTTTAAAAAACTTAGGTATAGATTCAGTTAATCGGGCCGAAATTATTATGATGGTGATGGAAGATTTATCCTTGAATATTCCCCGTATTGAACTAGCTGGAGCGAATAATATTGGCGAACTAGCTGATTTATTTGCAGCGAAGTTATAGTATTTCCTTATGATTTCGATGTTATCTGTCATTAGATATCTCCAGAAAAGAGGGAACAGGGAAAAGGGAACAGGGAACAGGGAAAAGGGGGGAGTAATTGATAATTTATGGATAAGAATTGATTGGATTTTTCATTTTTGGAGAAGTCTATTAGTCAGTTAAAAAACAGGGAGAGCTAGTATGAATGATATCAAGATAACTGGTATGGGTATTGTTACTCCCATTGGTCAAGGAGTTAACGCATTTAGGGAAGCTCTATTCTCAGGCAAAACTAAATTTGGTTATCTGCAACGACCAGGAAGAGAAAACCCTAGTAAACCATTTATTGGTGCAGAACTGCCAGAGCTTGATATCAGATCCATATTTCCTCAATACAGTGGATTGTTACGCAGTGCAACTTGGAGTTCACAAATAGCCCTGGTCGCTCTTGCCCAAGCCTGGGAAGATGCCAAACTAACCTCTGACAAAGTTAACCCCGAACGTATTGGTTTAGTCATTGGTGGTTCTAATTTGCAACAACGCCATCAGCAACAAACCTGGCAACGTTATCAATCACGTCCTGAATTTATACGGCCAACTTATGGACTGACAGTTTGGGATACTGATATGTTGGGCTTACTTTCCCAATGTTTTCAGATTCAAGGAGAAGGATACAGTGTTGGTGGAGCATCTGCTAGTGGAGCAGTCGCTATTATTCATGCAGCTCGCCAAATTTTAACAGGGGCTACGGATATAAGTATTGCCGTTGGTAGTCTATTTGACCTCTCTGCTTATGAANCTTATGGACTGACAGTTTGGGATACTGATATGTTGGGCTTACTTTCCCAATGTTTTCAGATTCAAGGAGAAGGATACAGTGTTGGTGGAGCATCTGCTAGTGGAGCAGTCGCTATTATTCATGCAGCTCGCCAAATTTTAACAGGGGCTACGGATATAAGTATTGCCGTTGGTAGTCTATTTGACCTCTCTGCTTATGAATGTCAGGGACTAACAAATTTGGGAGCTATGGGTAGCGAACGTTTTGCCGATAGTCCAGAACTTGCCTGTAGACCATTTGACCAGAACCATGATGGTTTTATCTATGGAGAAGGTTGTGGAGTTTTAGTCCTAGAAAGAGCTAATCACGCTCAAGCAAGAGGAGTAGTTTCTCAAGGAAAACTCCTTGGTTGGGGGTTAAATTTAGATGGTAATCGTAGTCCTGAACCATCCCAAACTGGGGAAGAACGAGCCATGAATTCAGCTTTAGCTATGGCAGACTTAAAACCAGAGCAAATAGATTATCTCAATACTCATGGTACCAGTTCGCCCCTTGGTGACAGGACAGAAGTAGCTGCCTTAAAATCTGTAGGACTTAACCATTGTCTGGTAAATTCAACTAAGTCTTTAACTGGTCACTGTTTAACGGGTGCTGGAGTGGTGGAAACGATCGCTACTTTATTACAAATGAACTCTAGTTTTTGCCATCCAACCCATAATTTAGTTAGCCCCATTGATGATACATTAAATTGGGTCAAAGAAACTGCTGTCCAAGCAGAAATTCAATATGCTATAAGCAACAGTTTTGCTTTTGGCGGCATCAATACAGCTCTATTAATGAGCAAGGAGTAAAGGTATGCAGCAAGTTGGCATTGAAGCCTTAAATATATACGGAGGCGCAGCAAAATTAGATGTGCGAACCCTGGCGGAAGGACGTAAATTAGACTGGGACCGCTTCAAGAATCTAATGATGAAAGAGAAAACGGTTCCTATGCCTTATGAAGATCCGGTTTCTTATGCAGTTAATGCAGCCAAGCCAATCATTGATGGCTTGAGTGATGCTGACAAGCAGCGGATAGAAATGGTAATTACCTGTAGTGAGTCTGGCATTGACTTTGGGAAATCTATGAGTACTTATGTCCAGGAACATTTGGGTCTAAGTCGTAACTGCCGAATGTTTGAACTCAAGCAAGCTTGTTACTCAGGGACAGCGGGCTTGCAGATGGCAATAAACTTTATTTTATCCCAAACATCTCCTGGAGCTAAAGCTTTAGTTATAGCAACTGATATATCTCGGTTTATAGTTGCAGAGGGAGGAGAAGGGGTTAGTGAAGATTTGTCTTTTGCAGAACCGAGTAATGGTGCTGGAGCAGTTGCTCTTTTGGTAAGTGATGTACCTCAAATTTTTCAAGTTGATGTGGGATGCAACGGTTACTATGGCTATGAAGTAATGGATACCTGTAGACCGAATCCAGATTCAGAAGCAGGAGATGCAGATTTATCATTGCTTTCTTACCTAGACTGTTGTGAAAATGCCTACCAACATTATCAAAGCCGTGTTGAAGGTGTAGACTACCAAGAAAGTTTTGATTATTTGAGTTTTCATACCCCTTTTGGTGGTATGGTTAAAGGTGCTCATAGAAGTATGATGCGTAAATTTAAAAGGGCTAAACCGCCGGAAATTGAAACGGACTTTCAAAGAAGGGTAATGCCTGGGTTAGTATACTGTCAACAAGTGGGCAATATTATGGGAGCAACAGTGCTTTTATCCCTAGTCAGTACGATTGACAATGGGGAATTTAGTGCCCCTCGCAGAATAGGGATGTTTTCCTATGGTTCTGGTTGTTGTTCCGAATTTTTTAGTGGGGTTGTGACTCAAGAAGGCAAGCAAATTCAAGCTCAACAAGGTATATCTGCCCAGTTGGCAGACCGCTATTCTATAAGTATGGAGGAATATGAGCAATTACTCTATCATAATAATGCAGTTGCCTTTGGCACCAGAAATGTAACCTTGGACTATCAACTTTTCCCTGGAGTCTGGGATAAAATAGCAGGTAAGGGTCGATTAGTCTTAAAAAGAATCAAGGAATTTCACCGAGAATACGAATGGGTATAGCTATTTCAATAATTAACAATTGATAATTACCTCTTCTTTTTAAGAAGAAGAGGAGAGGATTGGTTAAAATGAATTTTTTTGTTTTTTTTCCCTTGAAAGGAGAAGCATTAAATCTTAATTTTTCGGTAGAATACAGAACATGAGCAAAAAAGCTGAGAGCTGAAAAAAAAGGATGATTCAGGTTGACAAACCATTGATAAAGCTATAGTATCTATTATGTATTATAAAACCCTAAAGATAAATCATCAACCACTTGTACAAAGAATTCAAATCTATCGTCCAGAAGCTAACAATAGCATCAACAAGCAGCTAACTCAAGAATTATTATCAGCTTTACAAGCTGCCGAAGTAGAGGAAACAGTTAAAGTAGTTATTCTAGAAGGACTACCTGATGTGTTTTGTGCAGGGATGGATTTTCAAGAAGTAGTAGGTGGAGAGGGCGTCGCTCCCAAATTTTTTTTAGACAGTTACTACAACGTCCTGAAACAAATGTCTCAAAGTAGCAAAGTAATTTTGTCCCTTGTTCGTGGTAAAGTGCAAGCAGGGGGGGTTGGTTTCGTAGCAGCAAGCGATCTAGTTATTGCCGATCAAACTGCTACATTTGCCAATACGGAACTATTATTTGGTTTATTACCTGCCTGTGTATTACCATTTTTGATTCGTAGAATCGGATTTCAAAAAGCCCACCGTTTATCACTAACAACTCAAACAATATCAGCAGAAGAAGCTTATAACTGGGGTTTAGTTGATGAATATAGTAATGACCCTAATAAAATAATCAGTAAATATATTAGACGTTTAAAATTATTACCATCATCAGGTGTTCAAGAATTAAAAAACTTTATTAATCAGTTATGGGTTATTCAAGAAGAAACTCAAGATTTAGCAGTTAACAAAGCTGCTGAGATGATACTTTCTACTACTGCGCAAGAAAGAATTGAACAATTTATAAAAAATGGGGGAACTCCATGACAAAGCTGAATTTTAATTCTGAAGTGGTAGAACTGGCAGAATTAGGGAATGGTGTTGTTCAAATTACAATGAAAGATGAGGCAAATCTGAATACCTTGTCTACAGGAATACGTGAGGGATTAAGTAAGTGTTTTGGCGCAGTTGCTCAAAACAAGAGCTATAAAGTGGTTATATTAACAGGTAATGGCAATTATTTTTGTGCAGGGGCAGGAATATCATATTTAAGAAAAAGGATTAGAGGAGAAGCAGGTGTTATTGATTTATCAGGATCGATGTTGGATTGTGAAATCCCGATAATTTCAGCTATGCAAGGGCATAGTCTGGGAGGGGGCTTTCTAATGGGCTTATATGCAGATTTCCTTGTGTTAAGCCAAGAAAGTATTTACACAATTAACTTCATGGAATATGGTTTTACCCCGGTAGGAGCAACATCATTAATCTTGCGAGAGAAATTCGGAGCCGCATTAGCGCAAGAAATGATGTACACTGGTAAAAGATATCGTGGGCAAGAACTAGCTAAACGGGGTATTCCTTTTCCAGTTGTTCCAAAGCAGGATGTGCTAAATCATGCTCAAAGATTAGCTCAGGAAATAGCCAAAAAGCCTAGATTATCTATAGTAAGTTTAAAGGAACTCTTAACTTCCGAAATTAGAAAAAAAATTCCAGAAGTTATGGAGAAAGAACTAGAGACACACTATGTGACATTTAATCAACCAGAAGTAGCTAGTCGGATTAAGAAAGTATTTGACGAAACAATGATGCCTAATACTCAAGGGACTGTAGAACAGGGAATACAGGAAAATAAATCAAACTCTCAACCACTTCAGTTAAAGATATCTAGTTATGGTATATTAAAGAATCTATATTGGGCACCTCTAGAACGTCGAATTCCTAAACCTACAGAAGTAGAGGTTCAACTTAAAGCTGTAGCACTTAATTTTCGGGAAATACTCAACGCATTAGGTCTTTTCAATGAGGAAAACCTACGAAGATTTGGTATTAGTAAAGCTGAGGAACTAACCTTTGGTTGTGAGGGTGCAGCTACTGTTGTCGCTGTTGGATCGGAAGTGTCTCAGTGGCAAGTCGGTGATGAAGTTATATTCAGGGGTTGGGATTTATTTAGTAGTTTCATTACCTGTTCAGCAGATAAATTATTGGCTCAACCCTCTAATTTAAGTATGATTGAGTCAGCTACTATTCCCGTATCTTTTTTCACTGCATATTACGGGTTGCATGATTTAGCAAAAATTCAACCTGGAGATAGAGTATTAATTCATGCAGCTTCAGGTGGTGCTGGACAAGCTGCAGTTAAGTTAGCTCAATATTTTGGGGCAGAAGTATTCGCCACTACCAGTCAAAAGAAGATGTCTTTTGTCCGGGAACAGGGAGTAAAGCATATAATGAATTCACGGACTACGGAGTTTGCCGATGAGGTAATGGAAATTACTCAAGGACGTGGAGTGGATATTATTTTCAATAGTGTGACTCATGGAGATCACATCCAGAAAAATATAGATATCTTGGCTCAAGGAGGACGATATCTGGAAATTGGCAAGCTTAATATCTGGAGTCACGAGGAAGTTTCTCAGAGAAGGCCAGATGTTAAGTATTTTCCTTTTGATTTCTCAGAAGAAATAGAAAGAGACGACAAACTAAATCCAAGAATATGGGAAAGTTTATTACCTCTATTTGAGTCTGGTGTTCTCCAACCATTACCNTAGATATCTTGGCTCAAGGAGGACGATATCTGGAAATTGGCAAGCTTAATATCTGGAGTCACGAGGAAGTTTCTCAGAGAAGGCCAGATGTTAAGTATTTTCCTTTTGATTTCTCAGAAGAAATAGAAAGAGACGACAAACTAAATCCAAGAATATGGGAAAGTTTATTACCTCTATTTGAGTCTGGTGTTCTCCAACCATTACCTTACAAAGTATTTCCGAGTGAAGATGTTATTGAAGCTTTCCGTTATATGCAGCATAGTAAGCATATTGGTAAGATAGTCGTAACAATGCCAGGGTTTTCTTATGGGGAAGAAGGAGAAGAAAAAGTGAATAGTTATCAGCAAAATAATCAAGGCCAGATGAATCAAAATCAAGATATACTAAATAAATTACAATCAGGCAATATTTCTTTAGATGATGCGGAACAATTATTGTTAGGTTTGAGCCAAGAAGAAGTAGAACCAAATCAAGATATACTAAATAAATTACAATCGGGTAATATTTCTTTAGATGATGCGGAACAATTATTGTTAGGTTTAAGCCAAGAAGAAGAACTAGAACCAAAAACTATAAAGCAACAGATAAATTCTGACGATCCACAGGGAATATTATCTTTGCTCAGTACAGGAGAAATATCTTTAGAAAATGCTGAAAGTTTTTTATTAGAAGAAGCAGCAAAATCACAAAAAAAAAATGATGAATTAACTGTAGTTCAGAATAATATAGGAACTACAGATGTAGCTATTATAGGAATATCATGTCGATATCCAGGAGCCAAAAATTGGCAAGAATTTTGGGAAAATTTGAAGGGAGGGGTTGATAGTGTAACAGAAGCTCCTCCCGGAAGATGGGAAGAACAAGAATGGTACGATCCAGATCCGAAAAATCCGCGTACTTCCTATTCAAAATCCGCTGGTTTTATAGAGGAAATAGACAAATTTGACCCTTTATTTTTTCAAATTTCTCCAGAAGAAGCTCAATTTATTGAACCTCAGCAGAGAATATTTTTAGAGGAAGCTTATCATGCTATTGAAGATGCTGGATATGCTGCTGACTCTCTCAAGGGTAAACAATGTGGAGTATTTGTAGGAGCCTCAACATTTGGTGATTATATCAAGTTGCTGGCAAGATATGGATTAGAGACTAATCGACTGGTGGGGACAGGAAATATGTTGTCAGTTGTTCCGGCAAGAATAGCCTATTTCCTGGATCTTAAGGGTCCTGTAACAGTTATTGATACTGCTTGTTCATCTTCCTTAGTCGCGCTGCATCAAGCTTGTGAAAGTATTCAAAGTGGGGAGAGCGAAATGGCGATCGCCGGAGGTATTGCTATTATGGAGACAGCAGACTTCCAAATTTTAGCGAGTCAGTTTCAAGTAGTATCCCCAGAAGGGCGTTGCAAAACTTTTGATGCTTCAGCATCTGGTCCAGCGTGGAGTGAAGGTTGTGGTGTGGTATTGCTAAAGAGGCTCGACCAAGCTATTCGCGATAATGACTATATTTATGGTGTGGTCAAGGGTACGGGTGTTAATTATGATGGTAATACAAATGGAATTAGTGCCCCCAGTGGTAAGTCACAAGTCCAGTTAGAAGAAGGGGTTTATCGGAAGTTTGGAATTAATCCAGAAACTATCAGTTATGTAGAAGCTCATGGAACGGCAACACCTTTAGGAGATCCTATTGAGGTTGAAGCTTTAACAGAAGTATTTTCTAAGTGNGGTCAAGGGTACGGGTGTTAATTATGATGGTAATACAAATGGAATTAGTGCCCCCAGTGGTAAGTCACAAGTCCAGTTAGAAGAAGGGGTTTATCGGAAGTTTGGAATTAATCCAGAAACTATCAGTTATGTAGAAGCTCATGGAACGGCAACACCTTTAGGAGATCCTATTGAGGTTGAAGCTTTAACAGAAGTATTTTCTAAGTGGACGAGTAAAAAGCAGTTTTGTCCGATCGGATCTGTTAAGACAAATATTGGTCATCCAAGTTGGGCTGCGGGAATTGCTGGTTTGATCAAGACAGTTTTGTGCCTCAAGAATCAAAAGTTGGTTCCTTCCTTACACTTCAATAAAGCAAATCCACATATTGATTTTGAGAACAGTCCTTTCTATGTCAACACAGAATTAAGAGATTGGGAAATAGAGACGGATAAACCAAGACGTGCTACAGTGAGTTCCTTTGGTTTTAGTGGTACGAATGCTCATATAGTTTTGGAAGAAGCACCGAGTCAAGTCAAAAGTAGGGGCGAATGGCCATTCGCCCTTACAAAAGTCAAAAATGGAGAAAATTTAGAACGTTCAGTTAATATATTAACTTTGTCAGCTAAAACAGAAACATCTCTGTCTGAGTTAGTCAAAAGTTATCAAAGTTATATCAAAAATAATCCCGAATTAAGAATAGGTGATATTTGCTATACGGCGAATACAGGACGTACTCATTTCAACTACAGATTAGCAGTTGTCGGCTCTAACCAAGAAGAATTAGTCGAAAAACTTCAACAACAGCAAGACGGAGAAAAAGTAGCTGGAGTTTATTCAAGGGCTAAAAATGCCTTCCTTTTCACAGGTCAAGGTTCTCAATATGTGAATATGGGAAGGAAGTTGTATGAACAGTCACCAATTTTCCGTGAAGCGATCGACCAATGCGATAAAATTCTTAGGACTTTAGAAACCTTCCAGGCAAAGTCATTACAAGAAATTATCTATCCAGCAGATGATTCATCAGATGACTCCATACTCGACCAAACAGCTTATACTCAACCCTGTTTATTTGCTGTAGAATATGCTCTCTACAAAGTGTGGGAATCTTGGGGTATTCAACCAGATGTAGTCATGGGTCACAGCGTAGGAGAATATGTAGCAGCAACAGTAGCAGGGGTATTGAGTTTAGAAGATGGCTTGAAACTTATTGCTGCCAGGGGAAGATTAATGCAGCAATTACCTGCTGGTGGTGGAATGACTTCAGTTATGGCTTCAGAGTCGAAAGTTTTAGAGACATTGAAGGCGATGTCCCTGGAAGAAAAAGTAGCTATTGCAGCCATCAATGGACCTCAAAGTATCGTAATTTCTGGGGAGTTAGAAGCAGTAGGAGAGATAGCAAGTAAGCTAGAATCATCGGGAATTAAAACCAAACAACTACAGGTATCCCATGCTTTCCATTCCCATCTAATGGAACCAATGCTGGCGGAATTTGAAGCAGTAGCCAAACAAATAAGTTATAATCGGCCTCAGATAAAACTGATATCTAATGTTACTGGTAAGTTGGAAGATGCTGAGATTACTTCTGCCGAATATTGGGTAAATCATGTGCGTCAACCAGTCCGGTTTGCCGAGAGTATGATAACTCTGCATGAGAAAGGATATGAGTTATTCCTGGAAATCGGACCGAAACCAATTTTGTTGGGTATGGGTCGTCGATGTCTACCACGAGAGGTTGGTGTATGGTTGCCTTCTTTGCGTCCAGGGGTAGATGAATGGCAGTTGATGTTGTCTAGTTTAGGACAATTGTATGCGCAGGGATACAAAGTAAATTGGTTAGAGTTTCACCAAGGCTATAACTGTGAGAAAGTAGTATTGCCGACTTATCCATTCCAACGAGAAAGGTATTGGGTAGAAGCTCAAGGTAGTTACCAACAAAAACCCTATTGGTCAATAGCTAACAATAAAAATCTGCACCCGTTACTAGGAGAAAAAATTAACTTAGCGGGATTAGATAATCAACATCGTTTCCAATCGCACTTCACAGCAGAATCTCCAAGTTACCTGAGTGACCACAAAGTATTTCAGAAGGTATTATTTCCTGGCACAGGTTATCTAGAAATAGCGACTTCGGTTGGCAAAAATCTATTCACAAGTCAAGAGCAAGTAGTAGTTTCTGAGGTACACATACTGCGAGGATTGGTTTTACCAGAAACGGAAGCCAAGACAGTACAAATAGTAGCTATCCCCGCAGAAGATAACAAAAGCTATAAGTTTGAGATATTCAGCAGCTCAGAAGGGGAAAATCAACAGAAACCTGAATGGGTGTTGCACACCAAAGGCAAGATATATACGGAGCCAACCACAAACAGTCCAGCTAAAATTGACTTAGAGAAATATCAAGCTGAGTGTAATCAAGCAATAGAAATTAAAGAGCATTACCAAGAATGTAGCTCAAGAGGAATAGACTACGGCAGCACTTTCCAAGGAATCAAACAGTTGTGGAAAGGTGAAGGAAAAGCCCTAGGAGAAATAATTTTATCAGAGGAATTAACAACTCAGTTAGCAGACTATCAGCTACATCCAGCCCTATTAGATGCAGCCCTGCAAATGATATTGTATTCCATAACAGATATAGAAGCGGACAAGACCTATCTACCAGTAGGGATACAAAAATTCAAAGTGTATGGTCAGACAATAAGTCATGTATGGGCGATCGTAGAAATGCGACCAAACAGTTTAACAGGGGATATTCGTCTGGTAGATAACGAGGGAACTTTACTAGCAGAAATTGAGGGATTAAGGATAACGCCAACGACAGCATCAGCTCTATTGAAGAGTTTGCAACCAGATATCAGTCATTGGTTTTATCAAATAAATTGGCAAACTCAACCCCTACCAGCAGATAGTCTATCAGCAGCAACGGGTAAATGGTTAGTTTTAGCTAAGGATACTGAATTAGTAACAGCATTAACTAATAAAGGTCAGGAGTGTATCAGAGTATCACCAGGAGACAAGTACGAGCAAATAAGTCCGCAGCACTATCAAATCAATCCCACTAATGGGGAAGAATTTAAACAACTCCTAGAAGAAAACCCAGGGATTACAAAAATTGTGCATCTGTGGAGTTGGCAGTCAACCGAAATTAAAGAAGTGTTAGACTTAGAGAATATTCAGGCTCAAAATTGTGCTTCAGTTTTAAATTTGGTGCAAGCAACCCTCAATAGCAAACCTGAAACATTCCCGCAGCTCTGGTTAGTCACCCAAGGAAGCCAGAGTGTGATATCAGACTCGGAAGTAATTAACCCCGAATATGCAAGTTTATGGGGNGTGGAGTTGGCAGTCAACCGAAATTAAAGAAGTGTTAGACTTAGAGAATATTCAGGCTCAAAATTGTGCTTCAGTTTTAAATTTGGTGCAAGCAACCCTCAATAGCAAACCTGAAACATTCCCGCAGCTCTGGTTAGTCACCCAAGGAAGCCAGAGTGTGATATCAGACTCGGAAGTAATTAACCCCGAATATGCAAGTTTATGGGGACTAGGACAAATAATAACCCTAGAACACCCAGAATTGAGATGTAAACGGATAGACTGTTACCCAGAATCAACAAACCTAGACTCCCTAATAGCGGAACTATTATCAGAAGATACAGAAGACCAGATAGGGATACGTCAGGGAAATCGTTATGTAGCTAGACTGGAACAAAAACGACAGCAAAACAAAATTTCAGATACCCAACCAGTACAATTAAAACTGGCAGAATATGGATCTATCGACAACCTTAAATGGCAGCAAATGCAGCGCCGTATTCCTGAAGCTAAGGAAGTGGAAATTGAGGTAGTGGCAGTAGGACTAAACTTGCGAGATGTACTCAACTCCCTAGGATTACTCAAAGACTATTATGCTGAACATCTGGGCGTTAGCAGTGTAGAGGAACTTACCTTCGGTTTTGAATGTGCCGGTAAAATCTCTGCGGTAGGGGAAGAAGTCTCAGAGTGGCAAGTAGGAGACGAAGTAATGTTAACCATGATCCATGACGGTTTCAGTAGCTTCATCACTGCTCCAGCAGAATATGTCATGGCCAAGCCGAAATCAATGAGTTTCAATGAAGCGGCGACTCTACCTCTAACATTTGTCACTGCCTATTATGGGTTGCAGAAATTAGCCAAAATTAAAGCAGGCGATCGGGTGTTGATTCATTCTGCAGCCGGAGGAGTAGGGCAAGCTGCGGTACAAATAGCTCAACTTGCAGGGGCTGAAATCTTTGCTACTGCTAGTCCGGGTAAATGGGATTTTCTCAAATCCATGGGGATTAAACACATTATGAATTCTCGCACTCTAGATTTTGCTAAGGAAATCAAAGAGATTACCGGAGGAGAAGGGGTTGATGTAGTTTTGAATAGCCTGAATGGAGACCACATTCCCTACAGTTTGGAAGCATTAGCTCCAAAAGGAAGATTTGTAGAAATCGGCAAAATTGGCATTTGGGACAAAGAGCAAGTCGAGGAAAAACGACCAGATATCAGCTATTTTCCTTTTGATTTAGGAGATGTAGTCAAAGAGAACCCCGGTATCATGGGAGAAATATCGGAGGAATTAACCCAGGAATGGAACCAAGGAAAACTCAGAGCGCTACCTTATAAAGTGTTTTCCAATACAGAAATTACAACAGCTTTCCGGTATATGCAGCAAGCCAAGCATATAGGAAAGATAGTGCTGGAGATGCCACAAGTATCGACAGGGGAGCCAATATCAATCCAAGCAGAAGCAAGTTATTTGATTACAGGAGGATTAGGAGCATTAGGACTGGAAGTCGCCCAATGGATGGTAACTCAAGGTGCGAGAAATATTGTTTTAACAGGACGTAGCGCTCCCAAGGAAACAGCACAAGAAATTATAGAAGAGTTAGAAACAGCAGGAGCCAAGATTAGTTTTTTATTGGGGGATGTTGCCAAACAAGAAGATGTAGCTAAAATGTTCCAGCAGATGGAGGCGTCATTGCCCCCACTTAAAGGAGTAATTCATTCTGCTGGGGTGTTGGACGATGGCGTGCTGCGAAATCTGACTTGGCAGCAATTTACGAAAGTAATGTCTCCCAAGGTGACAGGAACTTGGCATTTGCATCAGAATACCAAAGATTTATCATTAGATTTCTTTATCTGTTTTTCCTCTATGGCAGCAATGGTAGGAAATGCTGGCCAAGGCAACTATGCTGCGGCCAATGCTTTTATGGATGCGATCGCCCACTACCGCCGAGGCCAAAGATTACCAGGATTGAGTATTAACTGGGGAGCATGGACAGCAGGAGGAATGGCTGCTCGTTTAGCAGGTGGACATCAGAATCGGATTCAAGGCAGTGGGGTTATGGCTATTGAACCCCAACAAGGAATGCAGGCGTTGGAGTTACTTTTATCAGGAGCATCAAGTCAAGTAGGTGTGTTGCCTGTTAATTGGTCTGAATTTTTCAGGCAAATGCCTATGGCACAGAAAATGCCATTGTTATCAGGGTTTGTTTCGTCTGCTGTATCGGCACCTGAAACAAAAGAAACTAAGATTTTAGAACAGCTAAAAGAATCCTCACCAGAGGAGCGAGCCAATATTTTAGTAGATTATTTTAAAGGTAAGCTAGCTGGTATGTTGGGAATGACTGGTTCCCAAATAGATGCAGATCAACCTTTAACTGCTATGGGGCTTGATTCTTTGATGGCGGTTGAGTTGCGGAATTTGGTGCAAAGGGAATTAGGGTTTGATATACCAATTGAAAAAATAATTGAAGGTATCAGTATTACCCAGATGGTTAATTTAGTAGTTGAGCAACTTTTATTAGAAGAAATTAGTTACTCAAATACTGCACAGACAACAGAAGAGGACGATGAAGATATGGAGGAAATTACTTTATGAATTTGACTCAAGTTCTGTCTCAAATCTCTAGCCAAGGTATTAAATTATGGGCTGAAGGGGATGAATTAAAAATCCGCGCTCCCAAGGGGGCGTTGACACCAGAAATTCGCGATTTATTATCCCAAAATAAGCTGGAATTATTACAGTTACTTCAGGGAAAAACTAATAATATTGATGCGACTTCTGTGCCTTTAGTCTCTGTTTCTAGGGATAAAGATTTACCAGTTTCTTATCAACAAGAACGTCTCTGGACAGTAGACCAACTAATGCCAGGTATGGCAAATCTTAATCTGTGTATAGCAGTAAGAATAGAAGGTTTAATAGACATTGAAATTCTGCAAAAAAGCTGGAATGAAATTATTAGTCGTTATGACATTTTGAGGACTAATTTCGCTTTTGTTGAAGGGTCATTAGTGCAGGTAGTTATTCCTAGTTTGACTAATGAAANTCTCTGGACAGTAGACCAACTAATGCCAGGTATGGCAAATCTTAATCTGTGTATAGCAGTAAGAATAGAAGGTTTAATAGACATTGAAATTCTGCAAAAAAGCTGGAATGAAATTATTAGTCGTTATGACATTTTGAGGACTAATTTCGCTTTTGTTGAAGGGTCATTAGTGCAGGTAGTTATTCCTAGTTTGACTAATGAAATTTCAGTATTAGATTATCCAGACTTAAGCGCAACTGAACAAGAGAAAACATTCAAAGAGGTTTTTGAAGAGGAATCAGCACAATCATTTGATTTGTCTCAAGGTCAATTATTTAGTCTGAAGCTGTTAAGATTTAGCGAAAAAGAGGGAGTATTAGTATTAATATTTCATCACATTATTAGTGATGGTTTATCCCTCAATTTATTAGACCGCGAACTCATAAATTTATATGATTCTTATCTGAGTAAAAAAGAGTCTCCCTTAAAAGAATTAGATATTCAATATGGAGATTATGCTGTTTGGCAGCGAGAGTGGTTACAAGGAGATGTATTAGAAAAGGGGTTAAATTATTGGAAACAACAACTAACGGATATTTCCACGTTGTATCCTGTACCACCTGATATTTTTCAAGTATCTCAAAGCTCTGAAAATATTAAGGACGAGAAAAATTTTCTGATACCTAGCACTACATGGTCTGTAGTTCAAAAAGTAAGTAATCAATACAATGTTACTCCTGTAGTTATCTTTCTTTCAGTGTTTTATGTATTGATACTTCAATACTCACTAAAAGATGATATTATTGTTGGTCTTCCAGTTGCGGGAAGGGTACATCACAAATTAGAATCTGCCATAGGTTTCTTTACTGATACTGTCCTATTACGCGGTAAGATTCCTGATAATTTGACATTCCAAGAATTACTGAATAAAGTCAAAGAAATTACCGTAGAGGCTTATGCAAATCAACATATTCCTCTAAATTTGGTCGCGAAGTTGGTAGATCAGCAAAATTATCAACAACAATACAAAAATTTATTTCAGCTTTTCTTTGACTATATTGACTTAGGAAACGAGGAGACGAGAAAATATTCCAATGTCACCGCAGATTTAATAGAAGAAAAGTTTCCTAGAGATATAGATTTATTCTTTACTTTATTGAAAAAAAATCAGGAGTTAAAAGGGTCTTTAATCTACAACTCTGAATTGTTTGAAGAAGAAACAATTACAGCGATGGTAGATTCCTATCTGTTGATTCTAGAAAAAGGAATTAATGCTCCTGAGACGAAAATAAATGAATTAGAACTATCAGAAAATCTAGCAAAACATAAGGCAGAAATTCACAGTCAATCAAGAAAAATAAATCTGATAGAAACAGGTTTAAAATCTCTGAGTGAAGTGAAAGAGTCTGCTATTTTGAGCAAGGATAATCAACTGGTTGCTTATGTAGTAATTGACGATAATTATTCTGTAGATAAAGTAAAATCATACCTAGAATCTTATCTATCTTCTGATTTTCTCCCTAATGCTTATGTACCTATTTCTACTCTACCAAAAACAGAATCAGGAGAAATAGACGAAACTGCTTTAACAAGTTTAGAAGTTATTGACTCAGAATTAATAAACCGTTGGGAAGAAAAATTGCGATCGCATCCGGAAATAGAGGAAGTTGCGGTAGTTGTCCAGCGAAAACAAGCTTACCCAGTTATACCAGAAAGTAGGGGTTTGGTCTCCAAACCCAACCCCGCTACACCCGACTACACAATACCACTAACTGAAGAAAATGTTGCAGATACCGCTCCTGGTGAAGTAGACGAGATAGCAGCATCGGTAGAATTTCAAACCTGGGCAGATTTATTACCAGGTACCGATGAACCAGCAATATATAGCACAGATAGTCGCCAACCTCTGACTCATGCACAACTAAAAGATTTTGTCAAGTCACCCCCAGATAACGCTAGTCTCAGCTATCTGGGGATTAAAATAACAGACCGCGTATGTGCTGCCACTCCCAATGGACCAGAAGCAGCAACAGCATTTTTGTCCTTAGCACAACAATGTGTGTTTGCACCCATTAGCACATCTTTGACAGAAAAGCAAGTTCAATTTGAGTTGGAAGACCTGGGTGCAGTAGCTTTAGTCTTGCAAAGGGGAGAAGCTAACAGCACAGAGAATGAAAAATTAAAAGCTTGTGCTGAAGGTTTAGGAGTACGAGTCATTGAGTTAATACCCGATACTTCAGTATGCGGTTTATTTACCCTGGAAGAAGTTACTACGAATAAGGAAAATCATCAACCAATAACAGGAGATGATAATAAACCTACTCGTGACCATGTAGCTTTAGTGCTGCATACCAGTGGAACAACCAGAAAACCGAAAACGGTACCTTTGACTCACGGAAATTTGACATCAGGCTCCCTGACTATTAGTCGGACTATACAACTGACTCCAGAAGACACCTGTATCAATATTATGCCGCTATTTCATATCCATGGTCTTTCCGTTAATATTCTGGGAACGATATTAGCAGGTGCTAGCGTACTTTGCACCCCAGGGTTATACGCCACAGAAAACGGAGTGGGTGACTTCTTCAAATGGTTGAAACCAGAAGAGGGAAGCGATAGAAAGAAAATAACTTGGTATTCCGCTGTCCCAACCATGCACCAAGCAATTTTGGAATATGCAGAACAAGCAATAGCTGAAACAGGTAAAGCTCCCGAACACTCCCTCCGCTTAATTCGGAACTGTTCGGCAGCACTACTACCAGCGATCGCCGACCGAATGGCAACCGCATTTAACTGTGAAGTCTTACCTACTTATGCGATGACAGAATCTATGCCTATTTGTAGTCCAGAAGTAGGAAAAGGCTTACTCAAGCGTGGTTCTGTAGGTCGTGCTGCTGGTCCAACAGTAATAATTGGAGATGTCAAAGCAAATGAGCAAGGCAAACCAGTATTAAATGTACTAGAACCCTATGGCGAGGGAGAAGTAATGGTCCGGGGTGCTTGCGTCACCGCCGGATATGAGTTACGGGAATGGATGGATTATAATCCCAATGAGGAAGCATTTATCGACGGTTGGTTAAGAACAGGGGATAAGGGTTACAAAGACAAAGACGGTTATGTTTATCTAGTAGGTCGGTTCAAAGAAATTATTAACCGCGCTGGAGAAAAAATTAGTCCGATGGCAGTAGAAGATGTATTGCAACGCCATCCAGCAGTAGGTCAGGTAGTTGTATTTGCAGCGCCCCATGAACTTTTTGGTGAAGTAGTGGGAGCAGCAATAGTACCAGTACCAAATCAGACACGACCAACCCTCGCAGCATTACGCCAATTTGCCATCAAGGAAAAAGAACTGGAAACCCAATGGTTGCCAGAATGTTTAGTTTGGATGAATGCTATTCCTAAAGGTTTGACCGGAAAACCTGCCCGAATAGGTTTAGCCAAACGGTTAGAAATGCCGACTCTGACAACTGATGTGACAGCATCACCCCGAACTTTTGTAGCAACAGAAGGAGCGGATGGTAAGTATGTTTTAGAAACATTAGAACATCAAATTGAGAATGGAACAGGAGGTTGTCAGAATTTACAACAATTAACTGTTTATTTTACTTCCGAGACAACAGAATTTTCCCTGAGTCAGTTGTCAGAGTTGGAAGTACGCGATCGCTTTGGCACTCTCAGTAAAATTATGCCTTCTGCTTTCGTCCAGTTAGAGACACTACCATTAACATCTGATGGAAAAATCGACCGGAAACGGTTACAAAACCCTGATAAAAATGGTAGTTCTCAACCTGTACAACAAGGAAATGAAACTGAGCAAAAAATTGCTGCTATTTGGAAGGAGGTACTGCAAATAGAAGAAGTCGGTATTTATGATAACTTTTTTGAATTAGGAGGTAAGTCGGTACTGCTGATACAGGTGTATGGCAAGTTGCAAGAAATATTTGATATGAGCAATTTAAAGGTTATTGACTTGCTAGCAAACCCAACTGTTCATTCATTAAGTGAATTTATTGCGAGTGGCGGTGTAACTGAATCAGATAAAAAGACCAAAGTTAATTATGAGAAGCGTGTAAGTAAACGTCTCTCTAAGAAAAGTGAAAGGGGTAACATTCGGAAAAAACTTCGTTCTCAGAAATAGGGAATAGGGAGTAGGGGAAGAGGG
>NZ_LGSU01001497.1 GCF_002260545.1 Hydrocoleum sp. CS-953
CTGGTATACGAAGGTCGTCCCGTTCTTCTATCAATATAGGCAACGATAGGTTCAAGCTTGGAATTCCGTTGTTTAGCTTTAACATAGGAAAATGGTCCTAAATAAGCCATTTGCACTTTTCCCTCTGCAATTAAATCAATTGCTGTGTCATAGTTTTCAGGAATTTGAATGTTAACGGGCAATCCTAATTTTTCTTCGAGATAATCAGCAAAAAGTTCGCGCTTCTCCTTTTGCTCCTCCGAATTTTGGGACGGAATCATGACGATACTTAAACTGCTCAGTTGTTGCTGTGAGTTTTCTGCGGGATCAACTGGCGAATTAAGATTGTTGCTTGACGATTTATTAGAATCAGATTGAGAATTTCCAATACAACCTGTGTTTAAAAAAGCAACTGTTAAACCAAGTAATATAACAATTAGTGGTTTTGGATAAGGATTTTTAAGCTTTGAAAATCTAGAGAAGTAACCCATTGTAATTTTCCTTGTTAACTTCCCTGGCGGGAAGTCCCGCGCTCTCCCGCAGGGGAGCGTCGGGATGAAAGCCAGGGCCAGGATTCGGATACCTTCATAAGCTAAACGTTTATAAGCCTTTGACAAGGTAGAAAGATTTTGTTATTATAAATTTCAACACAGGGGGAGGACATCACCTCTGTCTAAATAGCGGTCAGGGTTTCCCAGACTGAAGAAGCCCGCGTTTTCCCGTAAGGGCAACGTCGGGAGTATGTCAAGACGTTTGGTGTATTATTTAATTGAGGGAAGTCTTCCATTTTCCGCTCGCTCAGTCGATCCTAAAACTGAACAACAAAATGAAGTCAAGGAGAAAGTTACTGCTGATGCTGCCATTGGAGCGATCGCTCTAGCTTTTCTCAGAAATAGGGTTTGTGTCCCTCGTGACATGAGTGCAAAAGCTGCAGTTGCTTTTCAAACAGCAATTGATACAATGTTGTCTTGTATATACTAGACCTCTGGTGGAAAAGAGGGAGTAGGGAGTAGGGAGTAGGGAGTAGGGGGAAGAATAGATTATTTCTGTACGATAATTGATTTGATTTTTGATTATCGGAGAGGTCTACTAGAGTTTTAAGGGTAACACAGCCTTCCAGGCTGTAACAAGCAGGATGCTTGTGTTACCAAAAAACTGATAACCAGGACTTACGAAAAAATGAAATTATACACCACCTGTAGGGGTGAACAGTCGTTCGCATCTACAAGATATGCTGGTTATGCGTAAGTCCTGATTTAGATAAACCCGCCCCCAGAACGTTGGGTTATACCATTGGGGGCGGGTTTATTTAACAATCTGTGAAAACTCCTTGTACGGACGCCCTTATGCAACGTCCCTACTGTGAAACCCGCCCCTACAGAGTCTAATTCCCTCATGCACAGTCATTACCTGTGTCAGTCCACTACTAAACTATTAAGTTAATTTTTTTTAAGTTGAGGTGAAAATGAGGTAAAATTAAAAAGGTAATATTTTCGGAATTTTTCAGGTAATGATGCTTAACTTGCCTGGTTATCAAGAGACAAACCAAATATATGCCGGAAAACGTACCTTAGTATATCGCTCGATCCGGGAGAGCGATAACAGTCGAGTAGTCATCAAAGTTCTGCGGAATCCCTTTCCCCACTTCAATGACCTAGTGTGCTTCCGCAACCAATACGTTATTACTAGCCACTTAGAACATCCCTCAATTCTTCGGCCTCTAGCTTTAGAACGCTACGGCAACGGTTATGCCCTGGTAATGCCCGATGAAGGAGCGATCGCCCTCTCCAAGTATTGGCCTAACTCTGACCAAAACCTCATCAATTTTTTCAACATAGCCATTCAACTGGCTGAGGCACTTCACTATCTGACTCAACAACGCATCATCCACAAAGATATTAAGCCGAGTAATATCCTGATTCATCCCCAAACCCTTCAAGTTCAACTCCTAGACTTCAGTATCTCTAGCTTACTGCCCAAAGAACAGCAACAACTCATCAACCCCAATGTCCTAGAAGGAACCCTGGCCTATATGTCCCCGGAACAAAGAGGACGGATGAACCGGGGTATTGACTACCGTACCGATTTTTATTCTCTGGGTGTCACCTGTTTTCAACTGCTGACTGGACAATTGCCCTTTGCCACCAGAGACCCGATGGAGTTGCTGCATTCTCATCTGGTCGAGAAGGTAAAGTTTCCAGTAGATAGGTGGCAGAGGAAAGTACCAGAGGCGTTGCAGGCAATCGTAATTAAGTTGATGGCCAAGAATGCGGAAGAACGTTATCAGAGTGCGTTGGGGCTGAAATATGACTTGGAGCGATGTTTGCAGCAGTGGGAAGAGACAGAAACAATTATCCCCTTTGAACTTGGGGAGCGGGATGTATGCGATCGCTTCTTGATTCCTGAAAAGCTCTACGGACGGGAAGGGGAAGTCGAAAGGTTACTGGATACTTTTGAACAGGTAGCTAGGAAGGGTGACAAGGGAACTTCCAGAAGCCAACTTATTTTAGTGGCTGGTTTCTCAGGTATCGGCAAAACCGCAGTCGTGAATGAGGTGCATAAACCCATTGTCGAAAAACGAGGCTACTTTATCAAAGGAAAATTTTACCAATTCAATCGTAACATTCCTTTCTCTGCGTTCGTGGAAGCTTTTCGAGATTTAATGAGACAACTGCTGAGTGAAAGCGATACTGAACTCCAAAGTTGGAAGTCTAAAATTATGACTGCCCTTGGGGAAAGTGGGCAGGTCATCATTGATGTTATTCCCGAACTACAGCAGATTATTGGAGCGCAACCTCCTGCTGTTGAGCTATCCGGTACTGCTGCCAAAAATAGGTTTAATTTACTCTTCCAGAAATTCGCTCAAGTCTTTTCAACGCCAGAGCATCCGTTAGTTATATTTTTAGATGACTTACAATGGGTAGATTCGGCTTCCCTGAACTTGATGAATTTGTTAATGACGGATGTAGAAACAGGCTATCTGTTATTAATTGGAGCTTACCGAGACAACGAAGTCTCACCCACCCATCCCTTGATGTTAGCCTTAGATGGGCTGACTAAAGACGGGGCAATTCTGAATACCATTACCCTAGAACCCTTAACTCAAAATAGCCTCAATCATCTGGTAGCTGATACACTCCATTGTGGGGAGAAATTCGCCCAACCTATCACGGAGTTAGTTGATCAGAAGACTCAGGGAAATCCATTTTTTGCCACCCAGTTTCTCAAGGCTTTACATGAAGATGGGCTGATTGAGTTTGATAGGCAAGCTGGCCATTGGCAGTGTGATATCGTGCGAGTTCAGGATGCTGCTCTGACGGATGATGTAGTGGAATTTATGGCCTTGCAGTTACAAAAATTACCCATATCCACCCAAGAGATTCTCAAACTAGCTGCTTGCATTGGCAACCAATTTGATTTGGAAACGTTAGCCATTGTTTCTGAGCGATCGGATATCGAAACGGCAACAGCTTTGTGATCAGCACTGCAACAAGGTTTAGTTTTGCCTCAGAGTCAAATATACAAGTTCTATGTGGGTGGGGAAGAGCAGAAGTTAGAGTCAGATTCACAGATGCTCCATTATCGATTTCTCCATGACCGAATGCAGCAAGCGACATATTCTCTGATTCCCAATGACGAGCAGAAACAAACCACTCATCTGAAAATCGGACGGTTGTTACTGGAAAATACTCCAGAGGAGGTGCAGGACGAAAAGATTTTTGCAATTGTGAATCAGTTGAATTATGGAGTAGACTTGCTAACTACTCAGAGCGAACGCGAGCGCCTGGCTCAGTTAAATCTGACAGCAGGAGGTAAAGCTTTAGCCTCAACAGCTTATCGGGCAGCAGTTGAATATTTCAGTATCGGTCGAACGCTCTTACCTCAAGATTCCTGGAACTCTCATTACTCTCTTACTTTAGCCTTATACGAGTCAGAAATCGAGGGAGCTTATCTGAATGGTGACTTCGAGGAAATGGAGCAACTGGCGAAAGTATTAGATGTTCATACTGCTAACATTCTAGACCGCATCAAAGTTTATGAAGTCAAAATCAAAGCTTACTCAGCCCAAAACCAACTCAAAGAAGCGACCAATCTCGGGCTTGTCGTTTTAGATCAGTTAGGGGTGAATTTCCCGACTCCCGTGACACCAGATGACATTCAGGAAGGTTTCCAGGAAATTACCCCAAAGTTGAACGGTATAGAAATCGATCAATTAATCAATTTACCAGCGATGACTGCACCAGAAAAATTAGCTGCGATGCAAATTCTCTCGAATATATTTATCCCTGTTTATATTGTTGCTCCCAACCTACTGCCTCTGGTGGTATGTAAACAAGTTATTATTTCTGTTGAATATGGTAATTCCCCCGAATCAGCAGTTGCTTATACAAATTACGGGTTAATTATGTGTGGAATTGTGGGAGATATTGAGACAGGTTATCAATTTGGAAAACTGGGTTTGTCTGTTTTATCAAAACTAAATATCAATCAACTTAAATCTAAAGTATTTAATGTGGCTTATTCTTGCGTTATCCATTGGAAAGAACCATTGAGAGCAATTTTAAAGCCCCTTCAAGAATCTTATACCAATGGAATAGAAACGGGAGATTTAGAATTTGCTGGCTATGCAGCTTTAATTTATTGTTATGGTGTCTTTTTGGTGGGAAATAATCTTGATGAAGTGAGAGCAGATATAGAGAAATACTATTATGCACTCCAGAAAATCAAGCAAGAAACAAGTTTAAATTATATCGCTATTTTTTGGCAGTCTGTACTAAATTTACAGAATGAATCTAAAAGTCGGTGCTATTTAAAGGGTGAGGTTTATGATGAGGAGCAAAAGCTATTACACCATCATAACTCCAACGATATTACAGCGATAAGTTACTTGTATTTTAATAAACTAATCCTCTGTTATTTATTTGGAGAATTCGATCTGGCTCTCAGAAATGCAGCAGAATTTGAAAAATATTCAGAAGGACAGACAGGTATAGCTGTAATACCGATTTTTTATTTTTATGATTCTCTAACACACCTTGCCTTATATAAGGAGACTAAGGTTGGTGCAGAGGAAAGGGAAAGTATTTTACAGCGGGTTGCTGCCAATCAAGAAAAGATGAAAAATTGGGCACATCATGCACCGATGAATCATCAACATAAGGTCGATCTGGTGGAAGCCGAAAAAAGTCGCATCTTAGGACAGAATTATCAAGCTGGGGATTTTTACGATCGTGCCATTTTTGGAGCTAAAGAAAATAAATACCTTCAAGAAGAAGCCCTGGCTAACGAACTTGCTGGGAAGTTTTATCTAGATTTAGGCAAAGAAAAAATCGCTGCTAGCTACCTGCAAGAAGCCTATTATAGCTATGTCAAGTGGGGCGCTAAAGCTAAAACTGATGACTTAGAACAGCGCTACCCCCATTTGCTACAGCCTATTCTACACCAGGTAAACCCAAGCAATTCTCTAGAAACTTTAGCCGAGCTTGCTAGCGATTCCTCGCTTTCGCTCCTGACTTCCATTACAGACAAATCCACTTCAAACAACAACCTCAATACAACCCTAGATTTAGCAACTATTCTCAAAGCCTCTCAGAGTATTTCGAGCATCATTCAACTTGATGAACTTCTGCAGCAACTAACTCAAATTATTCTACAAAACTCAGGAGGCGATCGCTGTGCCTTAATCCTCCCTGACCCTGAAGGAAACTGGCAGGTTGAAGCCATTACCACACTGAAAACGACTGAAGTTTGTACACAGTCTTTAGAAGGCAACCCTAACCTACCCGTTAACCTGATTTACTATGTCAAAAATACCCAAGAGATAGTAATGATTGACGCTCGGAAAACAGATTTACCAGTCATTGATGAGTATCTGAGCCAAGAATTTCCCCAGAGTATTCTGTGTTTGCCACTGCTGAATCAACAAAAATTAATTGGAATTCTGTATTTGCAAAATAAATTAGCCAGTGGTGTCTTTACGAGCGATCGCCTGCTAATTCTCAAATTCCTCTGTACCCAAGCTGCCATTTCCCTTGAAAAAGCCCGGCTGTATAAGCAATCCCAATCCTATGCCCAGCAGTTAGAAGTTTCCTTGAGCAAATTACAGGCTAGTGAAACTCGCTTTCGCTATCTAGCTGCCAACATTCCAGGGATGCTCTATCAACTCTTAATNAGCCAGTGGTGTCTTTACGAGCGATCGCCTGCTAATTCTCAAATTCCTCTGTACCCAAGCTGCCATTTCCCTTGAAAAAGCCCGGCTGTATAAGCAATCCCAATCCTATGCCCAGCAGTTAGAAGTTTCCTTGAGCAAATTACAGGCTAGTGAAACTCGCTTTCGCTATCTAGCTGCCAACATTCCAGGGATGCTCTATCAACTCTTAATTGCACCTGATGGATCGACGACAGTTCCTTATGCAAGCTCTGGTTGTCTGGATATATATGAGGTATCTGCTGAAGAAATGATGGCTGGCAAATATAGTTTCCGAGACTTTGAACATCCTGAAGATAGCCTACTAATTGATGGAATGGTTGCTGACCTTCACCAGACACTGCAACAGTTCAACCTAGAATTTCGTATTGTAACACCGTCAGGAATAGTGAAATGGATTCAAGCAGTAGCCCATCCTATTAAACAAGCAGATGGCTCAATTATCTGGGATGGTGTAGTGATGGATGTTAGCGATCGGAAAAATATCGAAGCAGAGCGGGAAAAATTATTGCTAGAATTAGCCAAAGTCAATCGGAAATTAGAGCAAGCAAACCAGGAATTAGGTAATTATTCCCAGACATTGGAGCAAAAAGTTGAAGAGCGCACTACCGAACTTAAAGCAGCCCAACAACGCATTATTGCCCAGGAAAAATTGGCTTCTCTAGGGACTCTCACCGCAGGTGTCGCCCATGAACTACGCAACCCTCTCAACTTTGTCAAAAACTATGCTGAAGGTTCCATCGAACTTTCTCAAGAACTATTGGATACCCTCGAACCTGTAATTTCCACTCTAGATCCAGAAACTTTAGAATTGACCCAATNACTTAAAGCAGCCCAACAACGCATTATTGCCCAGGAAAAATTGGCTTCTCTAGGGACTCTCACCGCAGGTGTCGCCCATGAACTACGCAACCCTCTCAACTTTGTCAAAAACTATGCTGAAGGTTCCATCGAACTTTCTCAAGAACTATTGGATACCCTCGAACCTGTAATTTCCACTCTAGATCCAGAAACTTTAGAATTGACCCAATCTATAATTGATGATTTGCAGGAAAATGCGACAACGATCTCCCATCATAGCGTTCGGGCTACACAGATTATCGAAACTATGATGCAACATACTCGTGTAGAGTATAAGGAATCTATCCCTCAGTCTACCCATCTCCATGACTTGCTAGACCAAGCTATAAAGCTAGTCTCTCACAGTAAACAACAGCAGGAGAAGTCTTTTAACCCCTCCATTCGCACTAACTATGCTGACAATTTGGACTTAGTTAAAGTGATTCCTAGCAGTTTCATCCGTGCATTGCTCAACTTGATGGACAATTCCTTTCATGCCATGCGCTCGAAGCAAAATCAACTTAGAGCTAATTCTCCTGTAGGGAAAATTGACTATACTCCTACCCTATGGGTTTCTACCCATCTGAGATCAGAGGAAGTGGAAATACGAATTCGTGATAATGGCTGTGGGATTGAACCAGCTATGAAGTCCAAAATATTAGACCCGTTCTTTACGACTAAACCACCGGGAGAAGGGACAGGATTGGGCCTATCACTGACCCACGATATTATTGTCAAGCAGCATCAAGGAAGTATAAATATTAATAGTGAATTGGGTGAGTTTACGGAAGTGATTGTGAGACTACCTAATTAGGGTTTTCTGAAAAAGTCCTTTTTAAGGAGTAGGGGAGTAATATCAAATCCGGTAGTATTGGTATAAAAAAGCAGAGAAACCGGGTTTGTCTCAAATGCCCTTGTAGGGACGTTGCATAACAAAAATGCGTTTCATGTCGCGCAGCGATACGTCCCTACCATTGACCTCCCACAAACCCGGTTTCTTGTTACTCCGAGGCAAGCAGATTTGATATAATTTTTGGGGTAATCTCTTGCCCAAAATACTAACTTGTTGAGCATAAAGAGCTGAGAACTAGGTACTTTTTCCAGACCTAAAAATACTAAAACCTTTATCTGTAAATTCTGTGATATTTAATCAGCAGAGCAATAATTCTTTATTTGTAATATCATGTCCGGTAGCATCAGTATTGTATAGGGAAGTTCAATAATTCTTTATTTGTAATATCATGTCCGGTAGCATCGGTATTGTATAGAGAAGTTCAATAATTGATAATTGATAATGGATAATTGATAATTACCTCTCCCTAAAAGGAAGAGGATTGAATAAAAGGAAAATAAATTCATTGTTTCTCCTTTAAAGAAGAGGCTTTAAACCTTANGATAATTACCTCTCCCTAAAAGGAAGAGGATTGAATAAAAGGAAAATAAATTCATTGTTTCTCCTTTAAAGAAGAGGCTTTAAACCTTAATTATTCGGTAAGGAAGAAGGCTTGAGTTATCTAGGAGAGAAGAAAGAAGGAAGAAGAAAGAAGAAAAGGAAAAACTTACATAAGGTAAATATTTCCCCAACTTTTACACGACGCGACCATAGCAGCGGACATGATATAACAATTAATAATTAATAATTACCTCTTCTTAAAAAGAAGAGGATTGGTTCAGAGGAAATTTTTTTCTCCCTGAAAGGAGAGACTTTAAACCTTAATTTTTCACTAATAAAGAAGGAAGAAGGCTTTAGTTATCTAGGAAAGAAGGAAGAAGTTTTAAAAGAAAGAAAAACTCTAAGATAAGGTAGATATTTCTCCATTTTTTACACAAACGATACCAACAGATATGATATAAGTATTCAACCGTAGATATTTATATAGACAAATTTTAGATAAACTGAGAAATCAAGTTAAGATATATAATCACAGAATTAACTTGACTAAAAGTCAAATTCTATCCCTGGATGAATTTAATTTTAAATTCTTTATATAGAATCAGAATCAGGATTGTGTATTAAGTAAGCGATCGCTTACTTTTTTTTACTAATGTTAGTGTAATAACATTTTTGGTAATTTAATTTATAGTAATATATAGTNTAAGCTCCTAGAAAAGAGAGCCGAAAAGTATTAAGTAAGCGATCGCTTACTTTTTTTTACTAATGTTAGTGTAATAACATTTTTGGCAATTTAATTTATAGTAATATATAGTTATATCTAATATGTTAGATGAATAATATTCTTTCTCAATCAGCAACCCCTGAAGAACAAAAAGCCCAAATAGCCAAAATCCTAGTCGTTGATGATGAAATTGAGCTTCAACGCCTAATCAAACAGCGCTTCCGGAAAAATATTCGAGCCAAGGAATTTGATTTTGTTTTTGTACAAAATGGGATAGAAGCCTTGAATAAACTCAAGCAGGAAGGCCATATTGATGTTGTGCTGACTGATATTAATATGCCAGAAATGGATGGTTTAACTCTACTAGGTGAGCTATCCGATATTGATGACAACATTAAAGCAGTTGTACTTTCTGCATACGGCGATCTGACTAATATTAGAACTGCAATGAATCGAGGAGCATTTGACTTCCTAACCAAACCCATTGATTTTCAAGACTTAGAAACCACGATCAGAAAAACTTTACAGTTTGTTCAAAAGATGCGAAAGAAGCAAGAACAAATTGAAAAAATGTATGCTCAACTCGAATACGATGCAGTTCATGATGCTCTTACAGGATTACCGAATCGAATCTTATTAGATAATTTATTACAACATAATATTTCCTATGCTGAACGCTACCCTGACTATTTATATGCTGTTTTGTTTATCGACTTAGACCGCTTCAAAGTTGTCAATGACAGTTTGGGGCACTCTGTGGGAGACAGTCTTCTGGCAGCAGTTGCAGAACGATTAAAAGTTTCTGTTCGAGGTTCAGACACAGTTGCTCGTTTTGGTGGAGATGAATTTGTGATTCTACTCGAAGAACTCAATAATATCCATGAAGTGATCTCGATAACCAAAAGGATTCAGCAAAAGTTCAACCAAGCCTTCTTACTCAATGAATATGAAATTCATCTCGGAGCTAGTATTGGAATTGCTCTCAGCACTAGACAATATCAGAAAGCAGACGAGTTACTCCGAGATGCTGATGCTGCCATGTATTGTGCCAAAGCTAAAGGCCAAAATCAGTATGTGATTTTTGATCCGACTATCCAAGCAAGTGCGATGGAACGATTACAACTGGAAAATAAACTTCGACAAGCAATTGAGCGGGAAGATTTTTCTCTGTATTATCAACCAATTATTGAAGTGACTACAGGTTATTTGAGTGGGTTTGAAGCATTGATTCGCTGGTTTACTCCTGATGGAAGCATCTCTCCAAGTAAGTTTATTCCTGTTGCGGAGGAAACTGGGTTGATTACTCCTTTGGGATGGTGGGTGTTTCAAGAAGCTTGTCGTCAGCTACAAGATTGGCGAAATAAATTCCCTCAACAGCAATCCCTACTGCTAAATATTAATTTCTCAACTATCCAGCTCAAGCAAAGTGATTTATTGGAGAATATTCAAGCTATTCTAGATGCTACTCAGTTACCCGGAAGTAGTCTGAAACTGGAAATTACTGAAAGTTGTCTTTTAGAAAATTCTGAAGCTCAGATTCAGGTGCTACAAGAATTGAAAGATTTAGGAATTAATATTTGTATTGATGACTTTGGTACAGGTTACTCCTCACTCAGTCGCCTCCATGAATTTCCCATTGACACTTTAAAAATTGACCGATCGTTCGTGACGCGGATGGAGAGTAACTTAGGTGGTTTAGAAATGGTCAAGATGATTATTGCACTTGCTCATAGTCTGAACATGAATGTTGTAGCAGAAGGAGTCGAAACAGAAACTCAACTACAACAACTAAAAGCTCTAGGATGTGAATTTGCCCAAGGATATTTTTTAGCAAAGCCTTTAGATAAAGTTGCGGCTGAAGAGTTTCTCCAAAGATCGGGAGTAGGGGAGTAGGGGAGTAGGGGAGTAGGGAAGTAGGGGAGTAGGGAAGTAGGGGAGTAATTTTTTTTGGAGCATAAAGAGCGGAAAACTAGGTACTTTTTGAATAGTGATAATTAAAACTCGTAGTTGGGCTTGAGCAAGAAGCATAGAAATTTCTGGGGCTGAGAGCTATACTACAAACAAAAACTGGTGGTGGTGCATTGTAATTATTTTTGTTATAAGACACCGTAGTGGGAGAATTTTGTTCCCTGTAGGGACGTTGCATGCAACGTCCCTACTATGCAGAGTATCCTACTACGCTGACTGCTTATTTAACTTCTGACTTGCGACTCCTGACTTCAGGTTTATCAGTTCCTGCTGTCAGACTTTCCAGGGTAGCAGCGACATCAATACCAGCAGTTTGCTTTAACTCCTCAAAGAAAGCAGCCATTTTTGTAGCATTGCTTCCACCTTGAGAATTAATCACAGTCACATTATCCATCTCTACCTCTGGCACAGTGGAGACCATAATCTTCAACAACTCCTCCAATTTCTGATACAGAAAAACCTCCCGCGCATTTTCACCAGCAGCTTTCCAAGACTCCGCCAATTTGCGAATACCTTCAGCTTGTGCTTTTCCTGGTTCCACAATAGCAGCAGCATCTCCCTTCGCCTGAGCGATCGCCCGCTTACATTGGGCTTCCGCAGGAGCAACCACATCCGCCTGTAACTGTTGTTCAACCTGTTTGATCCGTTCCTTCTGTNCCTCAGCCTGAGTCCGTGCTACTTCCGAGCCAATATCTGCTTCTGCTTCAGCTACAACAGCTTGCCGTTTCGTCATCGCATCTTTAATCCGCCTTTCTGCCTCTGCGCGAGCCATAGCAATCTCAGTTTCTATCTGTTTGAGAGAAGTATTCTTATGGTTTTCTGCAGCGCGTATGATTGATTCTGCCTGAGTTTTAGCTTCAGCAATGCGAGAATCTCGTACAAGTTCCGCTTGTTGCTTACGACCGATAGAATCAAGATATCCCACTTCATCGGAAATATTCTGAATTTGCAGAGTATCTAATACCAAACCTAATTTTTCCAAGTCGTCTTCTGCTTCTTCTAGTAAGTTTTTCGCAAAAGCAATTTTATCCTCATTCACCTGTTCCGGTGTTAGAGAAGCTAACACACCACGCAAATTTCCCTCTAAAGTTTCCTGAGCTAACTTTTCAATTTCCTGGCGAGTTTTTCCTAGTAACCGCTCAATTGCATTATGAATAGTAGGTTCCTCACCAGCAATTTTGATATTTGCCACACTTTCCACCGTCAGGGGAATACCACCTTTAGAATAAGCATTATTAACCTTGAGTTCAATAATCATATTACTCAAGTCCATGCGAAAAGCTTGTTCTAATAGGGGAACGCGAACGCTACTACCTCCTTTAACAAGGCGATACCCAACTTTTTTCTTGGTGTCTCCAACACGGTGACGACCGCCTGCAAAAATTAGGACTTCACTTGGTTGACAAATGTAATAAAGGTTGCGAATTACAAATACACCCGCACCCGTTCCTAGACCGAAAACTCCTAGTAATGCTAATACTATTTCCATGTTTTTTTTACTCCTTCATTAATGGATAATTGATAATTGATAATTGGGCGTTGGTAATTTGAGGTATGATACCATGTCCGGATAAGAGCGCGATAGAACTTCCCATCTTGTTGAGGCAACCAAAAAACTTTCTCCTTCTACTCTTCTTTAGTTCTTCTTTCTTCCCTCCTGACTCCTGACTGCTGACTCCTAAGTAATTAAGATTAATATAATACACTAATTTACCAACGCCGATAATTGATAATGGATAATGAAAACTATCTCTAATAGACATCTCCAAAAATTAAAAATTTAATCAATTCTCATCCATAAATTATCTATTATTTCTTCCTGTTTCCTGTTTCCTCTTTTCTGGAGATGTCTAATTAAGTAGGTAGGAAGGAATAAAAAACGTCACTATATAACGAAATATTAAAGCAGCTAAAACCCTTGAGATTGCTTGCTTCCACTCCGTTCCAGTCGCAATGACATACTTTTCAATAATGGATAATGGATAATGGATAATGGATAATTGATAATTACCTCTCCCTAAAACAGATTGGATTGAATAAAAGGAAAATAAATTCATTGTTTCTCCAAGGCGAGTGAGAGGCTTTAAACCTTAATTATTCGGTAAATTTTTTCACCTACCTACTTATCAATTATCCATTGCCTTATTTTTGAGCCTCCAGAAATTCAACTTTCTTGCCATTTTGACTGCTGAAGTTACCTGTGACATCAACGCCAAGGGTTTGATTAACATTCTTGAGGAACTGACGGAAGATTTCTGGATAAGCATTTACCAAGCTAGCGATGGACTTACCATCCCCACTATCAATAACTTTAACATTTTCCAGCTTAACTTGTCCTGGAATTTTAGCAGACTCGCGCAAAATCATACTAATTTGCTGTAAGTAGAATAACTCGGCAGCATCCTTACCAGTTTCCTGCCAAACTAAGGATAGCATATCGTTAACCAAGGCTTCAGCTTGAGCATTTTCTGAGAGTGAAGCAGCATTTCCCCTAGCGACTAATTCTCTTGCTTCCCGTTGTGCTTCTGCTGGTAATACTTCGTCTGCTTCGAGACGTAACCTTTCTAAGTCGGCACGGACTGTTTGCAATAATTGTTCTGCTCTGGCCCTAGCTTCTTTCCCTGCTGCTATAGTTCGTTCTTCTTCTGAACGCGCTTGCTGTTCCAATTCAGCTTTGATTTTGCGAAGTTCGTTTTCTTTCTGAACTATTAATGTAGCTGCCTGAGTTTTGGCAATTTCTGACTCTCGTTTAGAGTCTGCTTCTGTTTGCTCTGCTTCTGCTTTAGCGTTAGACTCAGCAATTTCGGCATCTCGGCGGATCNGCTCTGGCCCTAGCTTCTTTCCCTGCTGCTATAGTTCGTTCTTCTTCTGAACGCGCTTGCTGTTCCAATTCAGCTTTGATTTTGCGAAGTTCGTTTTCTTTCTGAACTATTAATGTAGCTGCCTGAGTTTTGGCAATTTCTGACTCTCGTTTAGAGTCTGCTTCTGTTTGCTCTGCTTCTGCTTTAGCGTTAGACTCAGCAATTTCGGCATCTCGGCGGATCATGGCAATTTGTTTGCGACCGATGGAATTTAGGTAGTCTACATCATCAGAAACGCTTTGAATTTTGAGGATGTCTAGTTGCAGACCTAATTTAGCTAAGTCACGACTCACGTCTTCGGCAATTCGTTCGGCAAATTGCAGGCGGTCTTCATTAAGTTGTTCTGGGGTGAGGGTGGCGACAACTCCCCGCAGGTTTCCTTCTAGGGTTTCTCTGGCAACACGGGTAATTTCTGAGCGATCGCGGTCTAGAAATCTTTCTATGGCATTGCCTACCACTTTGGGGTCGTTAGAAACTTTAATATTAGCGATCGCTTGAATATTTAGTGGGGTACCTCCTTTGGAGTAAGCATTACGGACTTCCACAGGAACTGGCATTGTTCGCAAGTCCATTATTTTAGTTGTTTCCAGAATTGGAATGGGAATTGCTCTACCACCAAAGATTACCCGATAACCAACTGTTTGCCCTTCTTTTGTCCGCCGTTTACGACCGGATAAAATTAGAATTTCATTAGGTTTACAAATTTGTATGAATGTATTGATAAACCAGATGAGTATTATGACTCCAAATATAGATAGAGCCATGGGCAAACCTGTATTAACTTCTTTTATTAATAAGTTATTAGTTTGGTTAGTTTCTAAAACTCTAGGATCTTGGGCAATTTCTACTGTAGTTATTTCGGTTTTTCCTGGCTCAACAAATTGACTTTTCATTAGCTAAATTTCCTCATTACAAAGTGTGCAATTAATTAATAGATTTCTGGATCAAATGAAATTAAAATAAATTACCACACAGACAATATATCAACGATCGTTTTCTATTCTTTTTGATCAAAAAAATCAACTTAATAGAAGTCTCACAATTCATCAATACTTTTGACTGTTTATTTTTAACTTAGTCCAAATATACCTCTGGTGCTAAAGGTCAACTACGAGAGCTATAGTAATCCTAAATAGGTCGTGATAAATTAAAAAGTAGATAAAAAACTTGAAACTCCGGCCTGTTAAGAGTTCCCTAAAAAGCAGTAAGATTTTTGCCACGAATATGCGGAGGATTGCTATACTATTATTAAGTGTTTTACAGAACATAATATTATTCCTGGTTATGAAAAAATGATGGGGAAACTACCCACACCTGATTATTTTCAGTGCCCACAATAAATACTTTTTCTCCCTTAGTAAATTCTTTAGATTCTTCTGTGCGGGCAATTAGCTGAAGATTAGACCCCTTAATACTTAGACTAACTTTACCCCTACTATTAGTATCAAATGGAATTTCTACAATGCAAGGTAAACCCAAAAAATCTTGAGGACTAACTAAACTATTTATAACTTGTCGTTGACGAAAAATCGACAATAACAATACTATTAACATCCCGCCAAATATTCCCACAGCCACTGAAATATAGGCTAGCATTAAAATTTGATTTTTCATCCTGATTTATTCCTCAGTAAAAAATCCTAAGATTTATTCTCAGATGACCNCAAGGTAAACCCAAAAAATCTTGAGGACTAACTAAACTATTTATAACTTGTCGTTGACGAAAAATCGACAATAACAATACTATTAACATCCCGCCAAATATTCCCACAGCCACTGAAATATAGGCTAGCATTAAAATTTGATTTTTCATCCTGATTTATTCCTCAGTAAAAAATCCTAAGATTTATTCTCAGATGACCTAGCCATCCAATCTTCTGATACTACCCATGCTCTATTATTTTCTACTCCCACTATAAACACTTTTTCTCCCCTAGTAAAGTCCTTATTTTCTTCACTAAAAGCAGTAAATGCTACCATAGACTCTTTAACATTTACTTGGATTTTACCTTTACTATTTTTATCAAAAGGAATTTCGACTATTCCCGAAAGACCAAGCAAATCATCACTACGCACCAGGCTATTAGCGGGACGATTTTTTAAGGTATATAATATATAAGCCATAATTGTCCCACATAAAATACCAACAATGATAGAAATAATGGCAATTATAGTAGGTGAAAGATTGGTAGAAATATTGGATAACAAAATTCCAGTTAAGCCAAAAAAGCAACTGCCAAAAGTCCAGAATTTTAAGCTTAAAAATGGTAACCATAACCGCCGACGAGGCCGATGATATATTGAGGTATTATCTTCTTTATTTTTTTGGTCAATAATTTCTAAGTCTGGCTCAAAGTCTTGGTCAAAATCTACGCCATCTAGACCAGCAAATGCCGAAAGTGCCACAAATGCTCCACCAATAATTAGACAGAAAACATAAGCTGATTCCATAATTTGTCCTTCATAATTTTTAGTAACCTTTTATCTATTTATATTGTGACAAATTAGTTTCCCTATTTACCAATTTGTAAAAAAAATTTGTAAATGGAGAACTACCTGCTATATCATCAGTAGGAATCTTAATTATTATGAAAATTTTTTGATTAAGTAGGGAGCAGGGAGTAGGGAGTATAGAAGATCCCATCGGTTCCAAGCTTCATATTTTCTTGCAAAACACTCTCTAATCAAGTTTTTTGCACTATTAAAACACAATCAAGCTCTCAAATTTAGTCACAGGAATAATTTAACTTCTGAGTTCAGCTATACCTTAGCAGTATGATAATTACTATAAGAATACAGGCTCCTGAAAATTAGGATTATAATTAGGCAAAATATTAATCGTAGGTTGAGTTACTCGTAAAGTCAATGAGAGTCTAACTTGACCACTGGTATTACATATAGATCGATGAACAAGTTCATCTGTAAACATCACAAATTCACCAGGCTTGAGAACAACTGGTATTGTTTTTTCTGCTAATGTATTTGTAATTTTAAAAAAATCATTTCCACTAAAAGGGTCTGTCATATTTACAGATAAATTATTGTCGATATGAGTATTAGGTATAAACTCAAAGCCGTTAAATTCATTGACTTCAGTTAAGGCAATATAAACATTAATTGTCTTACCCACTCCAGAAAGTAATTTGGGATAAGAGTCTCTATGCCACAACGGGATTAATTGTTTTGCAGGATAATTTACCCATAGTTCAGAACGCCACAATACTAATTTTTCTCCTAAATATTGTTGTAATTTTTCCAATAAATTCTCATCCTGACATAATTTCCATACTGCCGGGGAATCAAGATGTCTTTCCATGTTAAATTCTCGCTTCCAAATTTGGATTAATAATAGAAAAGCAGCACCAATTTTGAACTTCAATATAAAACTAAAAAACTTCAATAGTAATAATTTACTGGGAGGTTTAGGTAAGACTTCTTGAAAAATTGTTTGGGCAATTTGACTAAGTTCAGTAGAATCTAATTTGAGAGAGTAAGGACCAGAAATTCCCAGAAAATTATCATAATTTGTTGTGGAATTAATTATTTTTTTCTGGCATCCAGTCCAGATTAAACTTTTTTTCCATAGTGTTTGGGCTAAGTCAATATCTGTTGCTATTTTTGGCAAAGGAATTTCCTGACTTTGAGAGTCGAAAAATTTTCCAGTCACATCTGTTAGTTGTTGAGACTGGGCACAAAACAATGTACTATTAGCACCTTTTTCTGGAGAAATACCTAAACTTAAATATTTACTCAAATGATGCCAAATCGTAATATTAGATTGTACGAATCCTGGATGAACTGCATTAACAGTTACATTTGTATTCTCTAGCTGTCTTGTGAGTTCAGTTGTCAGAAGTAATAGACATAATTTAGAGACAGAGTAAAGTTCTAAAAAATTAATGGGTGTTTTTTTAACTAATAAATTCCAGGGAATAGCTTTTGGTTTTAATGCCAGATCGGAAGCCACCATAATAATTCTACTAGCTCCGGAATTTTTGAGTTTTTCCAACAAAAGATAAGTCAAAAGAAAATGACCTAGATAATTAGTTCCCCAAATTAATTCAAAACCTTCTTGAGTAGTCCCTTTGTGATTGAAAATACCAGCATTATTAACTAAAATATGTAAGGAAAGTTTTCTGCTTAAAAATAAATCAACAAATTGAATTACTGAATTTAAAGAAGCTAGATTAAGGGGTAAAAATTCAACATTTTGATTTCCACTATTCTGACGAATATAATCTACAGCTTTCTCAGCTTTAATAACAGAACGGCAGGCAATAATTACATGACACCCTGCTTTTGCCAGACCAACAGCAGTCATTAAACCAACACCAGAATTAGCACCTGTAACAATACATACTTTATTTTGTAAATCTTGATTCATAACTTGAAAAATATTGGTGATTAAATTATAACTTAATTGTTGAGAAAACAGTAAAAACAGGGAATAATAATTAATAGCCACTAAAAATAAGGCCAAGATTTATGAATAGGCATCCCTATAGATTTTTATTAAGTTTGCTATTATTAGGAGTAGGTTTAATATTATCAGTTATATTTAATCCGACTATCGGTATTGAAGCAAAATCTGTAACTATTGAAATCGACTCCCAACGACATTTAGTTAGTCGCATCTATACCCCCACCACACCAACACCCCACCCAGTAATATTACTATGTCACGGAGTCAACAATAGCAAAGAAATGATGGCATCCTTAGCAGTAGAATTAGCCAGACATGGAATAGCAGCGATCGCTTTCGACTTCGGAGGTTATGGCGAATCTTATCCACTAAAAACTGCTGAAAAATCTATAGAAAACCTGGAAAAAAATAGTCAGACAGATGCTAAAACAGTTATTGCCTATATTCGCTCTCATCCAGAAATTTTTGACCAAGACAAAATTGGCATCCTCGGTCATTCAATGGGAGGTGCAACAGCATTAGCTTTGGGGAAAACAGAAGAAATATTGCGCTCAACAATTATTTTAGGCATGAGTGGCATCGCTACCCCTACCATTCCCCGAAATCTATTTTTGGGCGCTGGTCTCTACGAGCAAATTAACCCTCCTCAAGACTTGCGAGTCACACTGCAAGAGGCGACAGCGAAGAAAAATCCTGTTTGTATTAACGATAGTAACAATATTTGTGGGAATTTCACCGATGGTACTGCTAGACTATTGATCATTTCTAACGCCGCTGACCATATCATCGAACCCTATGATCCACAGTTAATTAAGCAGGTTGTCAATTGGGCGCAACGTAGCTTAGATGTAACTCCCACTAAAGAATTAAAATTAGTCACACCTACTTTAATCATTTCTATAGCATTAACATTTATAGGTGGTATTGCTTCTGGTGTTTGCATCTTGACCAGACCTTATGAAAAAATCAGAAAACAAACAAAGGAAATGAGAGGAGAAAGTTTGCCAGAAGATATATATTTTCGTGAGATACAAAAAGTAGCTAAGTTAAAAGTGCAGTTATTATGGCGACAGCGTGTCACCTGGTTATTGGGAATACAAATGACAGTTATTTGGTTAATGGCAATAAACGGTCTTGCTCCCACGAGAGGCGCTAGCAATATGTTGGTATTTTGCTATGTTTTACAACTATGTAGCAATTACGCTTTGCGTCGCCCTGACAAATTTACTGCTATTGTGCGAGTTGTCTGTTTGTATATTTTGTTGTTTATAGGAGCGTTTTTATTACCGACATTATTATGTGGAGTCAATGAAATTTTGAGTACGCCAAATTATCTTATGGGTTTACCTCAATTTCTATTGCTATGGCCGTTTTTTCTGTTCTATTACTGTAGCATCACAGTTAAATTAATTTTGATTCCTGCTTACACTGTAGAATTACAGGTGAGTTGGTTATTTATATTCTTAGTTTTCCTAGAATTAATATTGCCTGGAGTAACTTTGACAACAGTGGAGCAGTTTTTAGTGGTGAGTGGAAAATGGTTGTGTCGCCCGTTTGTTTTTACTGGAGTAGGTAATGTTTCCTGGAAACAATTTGGTTTATTGGGGTTTTTACTATTGGCATTCATAGGGGTTTGGTATCAGCGAGTAGCAGATGGTTTGTTAGGAGTGGCAATGAGTAAGGGAATGTTGGCATTGCAGATGCTGGGACTATTTTTATTTTTCCCTTTGGGAATTATTCTGGTTACTGTCAGGTCATCTTGGTTTCAACGTTTACGTTCTTGGTTATTTATAACAGAATTAAATTAATTTTTCCGAAATTTCTTAATAGTTATATGTAGCTTGATTTATCAAATCATCTGTGTCTTATATTAAGCATTTAGCCGTCAGCTTTTAGCGGTCAGCTATTAATTTTTTCTTTTTAAAAGAAGAAGGATAATTGAAATATTAAGCAAACATAAAAAGTTACTTTTAAAGGAGATTATCTAATCTTGCTCATTAATTAAAAAGCTATTAGTACATTATAATCAACAAAAAGCTAACTGCTAATACCTGAATACTTAGGTCTTGCATTTCTTCTTCCTTCTGAAATACTATATACTTAAAATACTGAGGTTTTGAGGAAATAAAATANTCCACTTAATGGTATTATTGGTATTGGTGAATTTCTGATAGATGGTTGTACAGGTAAGTTGAATCCTGTAACTACTTCTAACGTAACTAAAATGGTTCCGAAAACATTATAATCAACAAAAAGCTAACTGCTAATACCTGAATACTTAGGTCTTGCATTTCTTCTTCCTTCTGAAATACTATATACTTAAAATACTGAGGTTTTGAGGAAATAAAATATGGTAACACCACTTCCTTTGTCCCAAACTGATGCAGAAATTGTTTATCCCGATAGTGATGGTCAACCTATGGCAGATAATACAATTCAATTTCGTTGGATGACTGTAATTCAGTATAATTTAGCTTGGTTATTTGCCGATAATTCAGAAGTTTTTGTTGCTGGAGATTTACTTTGGTATCCAGTAGAAGGAAATAATAAATTACGACAAGCTCCAGATGTAATGGTAGTATTTGGAGTGGCAAAAGGAGACAGAGGTTCTTATCAGCAATGGAAAGAAAATAACGTCTCCCCACAGGTAGTATTCGAGATTCTTTCTCCAGGAAATACAGTTAAAGAAATGAATCGCAAACTATTATTTTATGACCGCTATGGAGTAGAAGAATATTATCTTTATGATCCTCAAAAAAATAGTTTGACAGGATGGTTACGTTCGGAACCTTGGCTGGAAATAATTGATGAAATGAATGGTTGGGTTTCACCAAGGTTGGGTATAAAATTTGAGGTAACAGAAGAAACTTTAATTTTGTACCGTCCTGATGGGCAAGCGTTTACAAATTATATTGAAGTGCAGCAACAACTGGAGGACGCAGAAAGTCGGGCAACTGTTGCGGAGGAACAACTTCTACAGGAACGTCAGGCTAAGGAAATAGCGGAAGAACGCGCTAAACGTTTAGAACAGTTATTGCGAGAAGCAGGGATCGATCTTGATGACAATGAATAGGTTGAGTTTTTAGATAAAATAGGCCGTGGGTCTATAGGGGCGGGTTTATCTCATCAAATATTGATATCATTAATTTAACGCTGAACCTGCCCCGACTATTGCAAAATTTGTAGGGTGGGTTTTCGGCTAAGAGCCGACATGAAACGCAGCGCGACATGAAAAGACGGCTAAAATTTATATTGTGAAAAGCATTTTATAATCAAAAATAACACACAATTAAATATGTCTCAGTTAACTACTAGATTTTTTTACTTTTCTATATCAATAGTTTGAAGGAATTTTCTAATGAAAACAAAAACATTTTTGCATTTGACTTTTTACAGTATATTTTGGGTCTGGAATGTGGCATTTTTAGGAATTGTTTATTTCTGGATTTTACCAAGTATTGGCTCATCTTTAATTGAGGCTACATTTTCTGGTTTAATCCCCAATCAATTTTTGATTACCTTCATCGGCATAATAGCAATTCCAACTATTTGTACAATTTTTGGTGGGTGGCGTTTTCGCAAACAACCTCTACAATTAATCCGGTTATTTTATGGTGTAGAAGCACCTTTATTTTTATTATGTTTGTTACGTTTATTTNTTACCAAGTATTGGCTCATCTTTAATTGAGGCTACATTTTCTGGTTTAATCCCCAATCAATTTTTGATTACCTTCATCGGCATAATAGCAATTCCAACTATTTGTACAATTTTTGGTGGGTGGCGTTTTCGCAAACAACCTCTACAATTAATCCGGTTATTTTATGGTGTAGAAGCACCTTTATTTTTATTATGTTTGTTACGTTTATTTGTACTGCGAGAACTTACCGAAGCCAGCACTTTAATTTTAGGCACAATATTAGTTAGTATTATCGCATTTTCTCTGGAAATGTTATGTGGTTATGTTAAGAGAATTCCGTTAGTCTCATGGTTACAATTATTTGCCCACACTCTGATGTTATTAACTGGTTTATATGTGGGAATATTAATGCTATTTTATGCTGTGCCAGTATCTGTAATTTTGTTACAAGAATTTTTCTCATTTTACTGGCTTCAAGGAATTATTTCTGAGTTAACTTACGCTCCTAACTATGCTTTTACATTGCTCTTATCTTTATTTGTATTGGCTTTAAGCACAACTTTCTTTGTATTTATGCCTTCAGCTCTGGCAAGTTTATACGTTCATTCTGGGCAAAGAATATTGAGAATGTTTGCTTTTCAAAATGGTCATCAACGTACATTTCAAGGAGCTGTTGCTGTGATAATTGCCTGGATGATTCTGTTTGTTTCATTTCAGCAACAACCCCAAGTTGTAGCTTTTCAAATGTTAGATTTACCAGTCAGAAATAATAGCGATCGCCAAGAACTTTTAGCTAATTCTAATTTAATTAAAGATGGATTGCTTAATGCCTATTTATCCTCATATCGTTATCTAAGTACGGCTGCCAGAAGTAACCAAATTCGGATTATGTACAGAAGCACATTTGGTTTACCAGAATCAATTAATCAAGGATTACAAGATTATTTCAATCATCTTGTCTCACCATTTTTATATAAAGGTTCTGATAAAGATAAAGAAAAGGCAGCAAAACTCTATAGTGATTTTTTCGATACCCCTATTCAAAAAGCAGAACAAAAAACTATTCTTAATGCTCTTCAGTCAACAGCTAATATAGATGAAGTTAAAGCTGGATTATTAAATATTGGGGAACAAAAAGTCTGGCTGAAAAACCAAGAAATTAATGTTACAGAAAATGGAGATTGGGCAGATATAGAATTATATGAAATTTACGAAAATCAAACCTTTGAACCCCAAGAAATTCTCTATTATTTTACCCTCCCAGAAAGTGCAGTTATTACAGGTATTTGGTTAGGGGATACGGACAACCGCGCCCAACGTTTTCCCTTTAAAGTTTCCCCCCGTGGTGCAGCACAAAAAGTCTATAATTCTCAAGTCAGAAGGGAACGTCCAGTCGATCCTGCTCTGCTAGAAAAAGTCGGACCTCGGCAATATCGTTTACGAGCATTTCCTGTTCCAGCAAAATTGTCAGTAAGGGAACGAAAAAATAACCCAGACCAACCAACACAAATGCACTTGTGGTTAACTTATCAAGTAATGGCAAAAGATAATAGTTTTGCTTTACCGGAGTTGACAGAAAAACGGAACATTTATTGGAATAAAGACACAAAACGAATTTACAACGGCAAGTCTGTCGGAGGCGATCGAGAAGCATGGTTGCCACCGAGTCTTCCCGCAGTTGCTCAAACAACTCCACAACAACATCAGATAAATTTTGCCAACGGATATCAAATTTCTGCTCAACCGTTAGTAACACGAGAAAAATTTTTACCAGAAAGCGAACGTTTTGCAGTAGTTGTCGATACTTCCTATAGCATGAGAACTAAAACAAAAGAACTAAAACAGAATATTGACTGGTTAGTAGCAAATGGTTTTGGAGACCTGAGTTTTGGCAACGGTGATGCAGATATATATCTGACTGATGTTGGTTTTCCACCGGAACGCATTGATGATATTAGTCAGTTTGATGCTAAGGAAGTTACATTTTTCGGTACGCTCCAATATAAGGAAATGCTCGAACAATTTCTCCAGTTACGAGAGGATACTCGTTACAATGGGGTGATATTGGTGACAGATGAGGGTAGTTACGAACTCTCGGATGACAGTCAAGAAATGCCGAACTTATCTGCTCCTTTGTGGATGTTGCATTTGGGAGCGATGCCACCTGCTTATGATGATGCAACATTAAAGTTGATGCAACAAAGCGGGGGTGGTGTGGCGACAAAAGTTACTGAGGTATTCCAACAAGTGACGGCAAAATCAAAATTAGGAAAATCTGTTGTTAGTGTGGCAGATGGGTATGCTTGGTTTATGGAGAAAAAATCTGGTGGGGAAACAATAGAGGATAGTTTTGCTCCTCTGGCAGCTCAACAGTTAGTTTTGGGGTTGAGTAAAAAAATGAACTTGGATACTCTAGATGAGTTAGATGCTATTCACGCGATCGCCAAGACCTATAAAATTGTTACGCCTTATTCTTCAATGATCGTTTTAGTTAATGACGAACAACGGGAAGCACTCAAACGTGCAGAAGCAGCAGCAGACCGTTTTAACCGCAAAGTTGAGGATGGCAAGGAGCAGTTAACAGATCCTAATAACCCATTAGATGCAGCAAGTGTACCCGAACCTGGTATGATATTGGGAATGGTAGTAATGGGAATAGGGTTATGGGTAAGTCAAAAACGGAGAATTCAAAATTCAAAAGTCAAAAGTCAAAAGTAAGTAGCAATAGATGTAGGTTGGGTTAAACGACAGTGAAACCAAACAAAGCCTACTAATGTTGGGTTTTTCCGTTAGAAATGCTCCGCAAACCTTCCATGCTGCGCAACCCTAACGGGAACAACTTAACCTACGCCTGAATCTGAAAAGATACCAAATGGGTTCTATAAAGGAAAGCGATCGCTAAATCCTACAATATAGTTACTCCCTATTCTTCGATGATAGTTTTGGTTAATGATGAACAACGGGAAGCTTTTAAAGGTGGGGAAGTAGGGGGAGATGGTTTTCAGCGTCAAGTTGAGGATGGTAAAGAGGTGTTGACGGAGCCGAATAATTTGTTGGATAATGTTAGTTTGCCCGAACCTGGTATGTTTTTGGGGGTAGGTGCGATGGGATTTTTCTTGATTTATTTTGTTAGGGAATAGGGAATAGGGAGTAAATGTCTTGTATCTATAATTAGAGATGGCATAAACGCCAAGAGTCATCTGAAATATGACTTCAGCTATTAGCCAAGAATTTTAATCTTTGGCGAGCCATCTTTGTCATCTACCCAGAAATAAATTTCCGGACTGCATAGCATAAGTCCTGATCATAAAGATCGCTAGAAGTAAGAGAATATAATTAGGCAAAGTAGGTCATGTTTGAAATTAATGGCTATTTTAAATTAAGAGCCATCTTTGTCATCCCCTAAGAAAGAAATTTCTGGGCTGCATCGCAGTTGAAAATTTCCCAAAAGCGATCGCTCTATAATCAAATTATTTTTTAATTAATAAAATCAAAACTACTAATGACCAGACCATCCCCAGACTCTTCTTCACGACCTGCAAATATTAGGTTGTTATCAATAATAGGGGCAACAATAACTATGATTGGTGTTATTGTTGGTCTTCTTAATGATGGAACCAGCCTTTTTGAAAAGTGGTTCCCAAGACTATTTCCAAAAGTAACAGTTCATAATCCTACTCCATCTCCACCCCAGAAACCTAAACTAACTGGTGACCCTATTTCCCCCGCTACTAATTTTACTTTAGTTCGCACTCTTAATGGTCATACCAAAACCGTCAACTCTGTAGCCATAAGTCCAGACGGACAGACTATTGTTAGTGGTGCTGATACTGTTAAAGTGTGGGATTTAGCAACAGGGAATCTGAAAGCCACCTTTTCTGGTCATATCCAGTCGGTTAACTCTGTAGCTATAAGCCCAGACGGACAGACTATTGTTAGTGGTATTCATAATACTATTAAAATCTGGGATTTAGCAACAGGGAATCTGAAAGCTACCCTTTCTGTTCATCCCTTATGGGTTAACTCTGTAGCCATAAGTCTAGACGGACAGACTATTCTTAGTCGTGTTGGTATTTTAGTAGGCGGTACTATCAAAGTATGGGATTTGGCAACAGGCAAACTTAAAGCTACCCTTACTGGTAGCGGCTGGGGTAACTCTTTAGCCATAAGTCCAGACAATCAGACCATTGTTAGTGATGGTTGGGACAATACTATCAAAGTGCTGGATTTAGAAACAGAGAATCTGAAAGCTACCCTTACTGGTCATCGCGACTCGGTTGGGTCTGTAGCCATAAGCCCAGACGGACAAACTATTGTTAGTGGTAGTCGTGACAATACTATTAAAATCTGGGATTTAGCAACAGGGAATCTGAAAGCTACCTTTACTGGTCATAGCAATTCGGTTGAGTCTGTAGCCATAAGCCCAGACGGGCAGACTATTGTTAGTGGTAGTCGTGACAATACTATTAAAATCTGGGATATGGCAACAGCCAGTCTGAAAGCCACCCTTACTGGTCATAGCAATTCGGTTGAGTCTGTAGCCATAAGCCCAGACGGGCAGAATATTGTTAGTGGTGGTAGCGACAATACTATCAGAGTCTGGTCATCACGTTAGTATTTGTACCTTGAGTTGAGGTAACGAAACCCAACATCAACCCAAAACGCAAAGGTGTTGTTGGGTTTCACTGTCGTTCTACCCAACCTACTTTTATCAAGTTCAACTATTTTTGAGCAACTCAGCATAGATATCATCCTCAGTTAAAAATCAGAAACCGGAGGAACTTCACCTCCATTAATCCAACTTATCATCAAATAACGATAAACCAAATGAAAAGAGCGATCGGCTGATAATGGGTAATTGATAATGAAAGAGTTGTATAAATCTCTAGTTTTCTATCTCACTATTGATGATTAACAGGACTTACGCAAATTCTTAGACAATACGCTATCCGCAGAGGGCGAATGCCATTCGCCCCTACCACATAAGGTGGTTCTGCGTAAGTCCTGATTAATTTAACTATTGTACAATAGTAAGGCTCGGAAACTGGCAAGGTAGCGATCGCCTGATTATTCAGTGGGTGATAATTAATTTAACTATTGTACAATAGTAAGGCTCGGAAACTGAGAAGGTAGCGATCGCCTGATTATTCAGTGGGTGATAATTAATTTAACTATTGTACAATAGTAAGGCTCGGAAACTGGCAAGGTAGCGATCGCCTGATGATTCAGTGGGTGATAATTAATTTAACTATTGTACAATAGTAAGGCTCGGAAACTAGCAAGGTAGCGATCGCCTGATTATTCAGTGGGTGATAATTAATTTAACTATTGTACAATAGTCCAGTAGGGTGCATTACGCTATCACTAATGCACCAGCAAAATCAAAAATGATGGGTTACGTTCCACTTTGTTCCGCTTTTTTCTTACGGAATGCTCCGCAAACATCTCGCGGAGGGAAACACACTCTACTAGAGTGTTCAATCGGATTCTATATAAAACTTAGGAGCGAACAACGAGGGAAGACCTCTCCCCCAACCCCTCTCCTTACAGGAGAGGGGAGAATTCCCCCTTTTCAAAGGGCAGGGCTGTTTCAGGCGTCAAATAAATAATCGATTATTTATGAGAATTGGGGACACGTCGATAAAAATTTGGGGAAAAG
>NZ_LGSU01001498.1 GCF_002260545.1 Hydrocoleum sp. CS-953
AAATGGCATCGAAGCTATTTATTCTGACTCCTGACTCCTGATTAATTGTTGAACCCTCCCCAAAATACTTATTCAGCAGATCCTAATTACCTAATTAGTTTCTGTTTTTACTTCTTCCTTGACTTGATTTTTAGCTTCAGTCTGATTTTTTTCCTTACCCTGAACTTGTCTTTCCAAAAGTTCTATTTGATTAAAAATTAATCCGAAAAGAAAAAAAATAATAAAAAAAATATGAAAAAAGATTTAATTTTTACAATTTGTGGAATTTATAATTTTTTATTGTAGGGATAAATTACAAATTTTAAGATGTAACTGCCTATGTATGAATTTGGTATAAAAAGCTGATGACTGATAGTTGAGTTGCTCATTGCTATAAATATAAACTAGCAACCAAAAGAAAAAAGCGCTTTTGGTTGCTGAGAGTCAAATATTATTAGTAATCATGGCTGACCAATTAACTCTCAAAGCATTTGTTTATCAGTAAGAGTTTTAGTCTGATTAGGAGCGAAAAAAAAGTTCAAATTTTCTGTCTAAAAAGCTTAAAAAGTTAGCATTTTGAGCAGATAAAAGTGGTAAAATTCAGGGATAATTATCTCTCTTAATTCCTCCTGAATTCTTTAGGGGCAATTAGCGCATCGCCCCTACAAAAATACTTATTCAGCAAACCCTAAAAAAAGTTTATAGAGACTAACTAAACTGTAGTTGCTAACTGTGGACTAAATGCTTCCTTTAATAACTCTACCTTATCTAATTGTTCCCAAGGTAAATCTAGATCGGTACGTCCTAAATGACCATAAGCAGCAACATCTTGATAGAAACGACCTCCTCTTTCACCAGGCAATTTCCGGAGGTTAAAAGTCTGAATAATTCCTGCGGGACGAAGCTCAAAGTTTTCTTTCACTACTTCTAATAACTTATCTTCATCTACTTTACAAGTACCAAAAGTCTCAATCATCATACTAACAGGTCTTGCTACACCAATAGCATAACTAATTTGAACCTCACATTTTTCTGCTAGACCTGCTGCAACAATATTTTTAGCAATGTAGCGACAAGCATAAGCTGCAGAACGGTCTACCTTAGTTGGATCTTTTCCAGAAAAAGCACCGCCTCCATGACGAGAATAACCACCATAAGTATCAATGATGATTTTACGTCCTGTAAGACCAGAATCTCCCTGTGGACCACCAATTACAAATTTACCAGTGGGGTTGACAAGAAAACGAGTTTGTGAATCAGGTTTAATCTCTACATCTGTAAATATAGGCTCGATAACATATTTCCAGAGGTCTTCTTTAATCTTTGCTTGAATATCTGATAATTCTGTAAGTTCCCCAATAGTAGCAGTGTGTTGAGTAGAAATTAAGATTGTATCAATACCAACAGGACGGCCATCTTCATAAATAATAGTGACTTGACTTTTGCCATCTGGCCTTAAATAGGGAAGTTGACCTGTTTTTCTGACCGCAGTTAGTTGGCGAGCAACTCGGTGTGCTAAACTTATAGGTAAAGGCATTAATTCAGGTGTTTCATTACAGGCAAAACCAAACATTAAGCCCTGGTCTCCAGCTCCCACTGCATCAAGTTCTTCCTCACTTAATTGTTCACGAGTTTCTTGAGCTTTATCTACGCCTTGAGCAATATCTGCTGATTGTTCATCAAGAGCTACTAAGACTGAACAGCTATCGGCAGAAAAACCATTTTCCGCATAGACATAGCCAATATCAGCAATTTTTTTTCTAGCGAGTTCTATATAATTTACTTGTGCTTTAGTTGTAATTTCACCAGTAATTAGGACTAACCCTGTATTTACTACTACCTCAGCAGCCACACGACTTTGTGGATCTTGCGCTAGTATTGCATCTATAATTGTGTCGGAAATTTGGTCGCAAATTTTATCAGGATGTCCTTCAGTAACAGACTCAGAAGTGAATAGGTAACGACTAGACAATATTAGTTCCTCCTATATTTTTCCTTAAATTATTTGAGCGAGTAATAAGCTTTAACTTAGGGATAATACTTGTACAAAATAACTACTTTCTACTTTCTGTGCTATCATATTAAGTCAACTATCCAAAAGAAAACTCAGTTTGTAGTCAGCTATTATGTTTTTTATACCATTCTCCATATATATNCTTTAGCCACCAAAATATCTCCGAAAAATGGTATGGGTTTACAACATTAAGGTTGAAATTACCCTACTTGACATAATCCACATTTGACATAATATTTTCTGGTCAATCAATTATTTTGACCAGAAGAAGCAGAAAATTATCAATTATTTATTGATTGTCCCTGAGTTAATAACTTAATTAATTATAGCAAAGTATTGTATGCAAGTACACAAATCAAATAATTAATACAATCCCAGCGTTGTACTTAGGCGACATCAAAGGATTCTTCTACCTATTCCCTAAATTTCACAAAAATGACAAGATTAAGATGTTGGACAGGAAGAAAATAGGATTGGTGTATATATAAATTATAAATTATTTCCACTGGATTTTGACAGTTAACAATTATTTGCCATTGATATTAACAACCACCAAAATAGCTATTTTCGATCAAAAATAATTATTTTTATTTTTCCAAGTGATGCAACTAATCTGTCACAATACCTTAATTTCTTCTAACTTAGCGATCGTTACATCTGCTGCCTTTAGGTGGTTAGCTTTCGGTTTCCCCCAAAAAATACCGATACAACCTGCTGCTCCAGCTTTCTTCCCCATTTCTATATCTGTGGGAGAATCTCCTACCATTAATGCTGTGACTGGTTTAACCCCTAATTTTTTACAAGCTTGTAAAAATAGTTCTGGATCTGGTTTACTACGAATATCATCAATCCCCATTTCTAGTTGAATATAATTTTTAAGTTGATAGTATCTGACAAAATTTTGCACTGCTGTTGTATTATCAGCAGACAATATACCCAGTTTTATATCTGCTTGGGAAAGATACTTGAGAACTTCTAGACTGCCTGTAAACATAGCACCAGGAGTAGACTTCGGCAATATTTGGTCAGCTTCTGCAAAAGCTTCTTGAGCAATACTTAATGATTCTAACCAACCTCGACCTGTTTCAGCGATATAAGCTGCTGCTGCAATTTCGTTTTCGCGTCTACTGCCAACTGCCATTAATCCTGTAGGGTCAATATTATTGCCATCAATCCCAAAAGCCATTAGTAAAGGTTCTCCTATTCCAGGAATTTTAGCATCAATGAGGCGAGAGCGCTTTTGCCCCAAATTTCTTAAAAATTCTTGGGAGTCTTCTAGAGTACCATCTTTATCAAAAATGATTGCTTGAATATCTTGGAAGATTACACCTCGGCAGTTAATATCTACCATTGTTTCGTATATAAAAAAAAATTTTTGATTGTTAGTTATATTCTTAATGATTCAGAATATTAGTATTAGGAGAGCAGGATATAGGGAATAGCTTTAAGTTATTGTTGATTTGTTTATATTTTCAACTTACCATTTTGCTTACTCCCTATTCATCTGCTATTGTCAAGAGGTTTATTCTCAAGCTAATGCTGCTCTATCTGTACCTACTGTAGCAGCCTTTATGATGTAGTATCCTCTGTTTTTTCGGATTCTACTGCTTCAACTTCCGGTGCTTCTACTGCTTCTGCTACTGCTTCAACTTCCGGTGCTTCTACTGCTTCTGCTGTTGCTTCAACTTCCGGTGCTTCTACTGTTTCTGCTGTTGCTTCAACTTCCGGTGCTTCTCCTGTTTCTGCTGTTTCTGCTGTTTCTTCTATTGTCTCTCCTCGCTGTGCAGCCATCAGTTTTTCCCTAAACTTAGCTGCCATTTCCTCTGCTTGGTCGTATACCAGTTGTGGATTTTTCACCATCGCCCCTGGTTCTGGTTCTAGTTGCTTAGTTGACAAAGATATGCGACCTCTATCAGCATCTAGATCAATGATCATAACTTTCAGTTCATCATTGACTTTTAGTACAGTGCTAGGAGTTTCTATATGGTCATGGGAAATTTCTGATATGTGCAGCAAACCACTTACACCACCAATATCTATAAATGCTCCATAAGGCTTAATACCACGAACTGTACCTATGACGACTTCTGCTACTTCTAAGCGATTCATCTTCCGCTCAACTAAGGCGCGACGATGACTTAAAACCAAACGATTGCGTTCTTCGTCTACTTCTAGGAATTTTAGAGGTAATTCTTCGTTAAGTAAATCTTCTTTTGGTTTGCGCGTACTAATGTGAGAACCTGGAATAAATCCANGCTCCATAAGGCTTAATACCACGAACTGTACCTATGACGACTTCTGCTACTTCTAAGCGATTCATCTTCCGCTCAACTAAGGCGCGACGATGACTTAAAACCAAACGATTGCGTTCTTCGTCTACTTCTAGGAATTTTAGAGGTAATTCTTCGTTAAGTAAATCTTCTTTTGGTTTGCGCGTACTAATGTGAGAACCTGGAATAAATCCACGCAACCCTTCTATCCGAACTAGAGCACCACCACGATTCGTCGCAAATACTTGGGAACGCACGGTTGCATCTTCTGCTTGTAGTTGTCGGACTCTTTCCCAAGCCCGCATATATTCTATCCGTCGGATGGATAAAGTTAACTGTCCATCTTCATTTTCATCTGTTAAAATGAAAAATTCTCTTGTCTCATTTGACTGTAGAACTTCTTCAGGGTTTTCTACCCTATTAATTGACATTTCTTGGATCGGAATATAAGCAGCAGTTTTAGCTCCAATGTCAATTAATGCTCCCCTTGGTTCTAAACTAAATACTGTCCCTGCTACAATATCCCCAGGACTAAAGTGATAGTCATATTTATCTAGTAGGGCTGCAAAATCTTCGTGAGTAAAGCCGACTTCCTTGGCTGGTGTTTTCAAATTTATCATGCGTGTATTTTCTTGGGATTTCTCTCCTTAATGTTTTTACTTGTCTTGATAGGTTTACCTCTCACCAAATAATAGGAAATATTGAGGTTTTTTTAGCCTCTCTACTTATATTTTATAAGTTATATATGAGACGAAACTTTCCTTTACAAAAACTATGGTTTCATAGAAAAACCTATTTTTTTGTATAATTTTAGGTAAGCAACTGTTACTTTTCAGGCCATTAGAGTTTTTCTAGCAATACCACTTGCCGAATCAAGGTTTGGGTATTTACTTCATTTTTTTAATAACTCTAATTTAGAGTTCGACTTACCTAGAGTGTTGATATACTCTAGTGAGGTCTATATATCAGTAGAATATAAATTTTACCGAGTCAAGCCAAGTTCCTAGACTACCATTATGATTCAAAACACTTTATTTTACCACAACTCTGAGCCTAGTTATTTTTTTTGCCACTTTTGGCCAATAACTTTTCAATTTATCTAGATGTTGGCAAAATACCTACACATATCTCTTCTATTGTCTTGGTGTCTTATGGAGATATTGAGAATATTTAGCATCATCGTAAGACCTTGCCCTAAGTTAACACTTAGTCGATCCATCCCTCTCTCTGTGAAACAGGAAACCCATAGCATTAACAAAACTGTTTGGTATTGGGTATTTCAACACTTAATAATTACCTCTTCTTATAAAGAAGAGGATTTTGCTCAAGGAAATTTTTTTCTTCTCTTGGTTGGTTGGATATGGCGTTTAACGCTCCCCACAACGCGCGTTTTTTCCTGACGGAATGCTCCGCAANTAGTCGATCCATCCCTCTCTCTGTGAAACAGGAAACCCATAGCATTAACAAAACTGTTTGGTATTGGGTATTTCAACACTTAATAATTACCTCTTCTTATAAAGAAGAGGATTTTGCTCAAGGAAATTTTTTTCTTCTCTTGGTTGGTTGGATATGGCGTTTAACGCTCCCCACAACGCGCGTTTTTTCCTGACGGAATGCTCCGCAAACATGTCGCGTTTTCCGTCCCGGAATACTCCGCAAACATCTCGCTCCCCGTTTCATGTCGGCGACAGCCGAAAAGCGAAACGCGGAGCGACATGAATGGAGAGGCTTTATACCTTATAGCAGTTTTCATGTTTTTTAGAGTACAGAGATTTGGGTTTAAAGGAAGAAGGCTCATATTATCTAGGAGAGAAGGAAGAAGTAATGCAAGTCATGAAGTGAAAACCGCTATANACAGAGATTTGGGTTTAAAGGAAGAAGGCTCATATTATCTAGGAGAGAAGGAAGAAGTAATGCAAGTCATGAAGTGAAAACCGCTATAATTTTCGGTAAATATCTTAACTCCAAAAATATATTTAAACTACATATATAAATATAATCTAGTTACTATCTAGTAACTAGAGTTATCGCTAAATAAACTGAAAAAATCGTACTTAGATATAAACATACTAATAATTTCAGGTATTTATCAGGGCTAATAATTAGCAGCTTGACAGATCAGGGATTTTTAATTTTTTTTCACCTTTGAAAGCGACTTGTCTACTATTTATTGTCAAGTTTAAGACTAAGTTGTACAAGAGGCTGGTGTTTCATGATCGGGAGCATCTTGTTCTAGAGAAATGTTAGAACTTTTTGGCAAAGTCCTAGCAAATTCTAAATTATCTTTTTGATTTTGTAGATGATTTAAGGTATCTACAAAATCCCGAATACCTTGAAATTTACGATAAACAGAAGNGAAAGCGACTTGTCTACTATTTATTGTCAAGTTTAAGACTAAGTTGTACAAGAGGCTGGTGTTTCATGATCGGGAGCATCTTGTTCTAGAGAAATGTTAGAACTTTTTGGCAAAGTCCTAGCAAATTCTAAATTATCTTTTTGATTTTGTAGATGATTTAAGGTATCTACAAAATCCCGAATACCTTGAAATTTACGATAAACAGAAGCGAAACGAATATAAGCCACTTCACTAATAGCACTCAATTTACTCAGAACAATTTCACCAATTTCAGCACTGGTAATTTCTCTCTGGGATCTACCCTGTAATTCAACCTCTATTTCATTGACAAAAGCTTCAAGCTGACTAGCTTCAATACCAGTCTTTTCGCAGGAACGGATAATACCTCGAAGTAATTTAGACTTGTCAAAAGACTCCTTTTTACCATCCCTTTTGAGCACTGTTACTGTAACAAATTCGATTCTTTCATAAGTCGTGAAACGATGCTGGCAGTTCATACATTCCCGCCGACGTCGAATACTTTTACCAGATTCAGCTGACCGGGACTCTAGAACACGACTATTTGTATGTTGGCAAATTGGACATAGCATACTTGAAATTTTTCATACATAAATAATTTTCCCCAACTCAGGGAGATGGCCATTGGTTATTAGTTATTGGGTATGAGTGCTGGGCTAAGAACTCAGCACTCATAAGTTATCAAAAAGGCAATTTTTTTGATAGGAAACTCATCAAGAATGATTACTTTCCAATCCTAGGTGGATCGCGGAAGGCGATCGCAAAAAATATTACGCCTAAGGCCAAAGCTAATACCAGTATATAAGCTGTACTTTCCATAAGGGAATTTCCTGAAAATCCGATTCTTTATTAGTTTACCAGTTGATAGTAAATAAAAGTCCAACGAAAATACTTTGTAATTTTTTTCAAAGTAATCGTTGGACTTTTATCAAATTTAAAGATTAGAGATAGCTATTTGGCCATCATTGTCTTGATACCAAATTTTAGTATTTGTTTTTTTGTGTTTACTCCCTACGGGTACTCAAGTCACCCAATTTCTGGAATAAACCAAACTCTACTTGTTCCTCTAGGTCTGGGTCAATACCAGCAAACACATCGCGGAATAAAGTCCGGCATCCATGCCAAATATGACCAAAGAAGAATAGGAGAGCAAAACAAGCATGACCATAAGTAAACCAACCACGAGTGCTAGTTCGGAATACACCGTCAGACCCTAAAGTTTCTTGGTCAAATTCAAAAGGTTGACCTCCCTGAGCTTTACGAGCAAACTTCTTAACATCTGAGGAGTTAGTAAAGGTTTGACCATCAAGTTCACCACCGTAGAAGGTAGCTGTTACGCCCTGAGCTTCAAAACTATATTTTGACTCGGAACGACGGAAAGGAATATCAGCCTTAACTACACCTTCTGAATTAGTTAAAATAACNTCAAAAGGTTGACCTCCCTGAGCTTTACGAGCAAACTTCTTAACATCTGAGGAGTTAGTAAAGGTTTGACCATCAAGTTCACCACCGTAGAAGGTAGCTGTTACGCCCTGAGCTTCAAAACTATATTTTGACTCGGAACGACGGAAAGGAATATCAGCCTTAACTACACCTTCTGAATTAGTTAAAATAACTGGGAAAGTCTCAAAGAAGTTAGGTAGACGACGTACAAATAATTCCTCGCCATCCTTATCCTTAAACACAGGATGACCAAGCCAAACTTGAGCTAAACCATCACCATTGTTCATTGGGCCTACACGGAATAGACCACCTTTAGCGGGACTATTACCAACGTAGTCATAAAAGGCCAATTTTTCAGGTATAGTTTCCCAAGCTTCTGAAGCAGTTTTGCCTGCTGCTAACTCAGCTTGGACACGACGATCGATTTCTTGCTGGAAGTAACCACTATCCCACTGATAACGAGTTGGGCCAAACAACTCAATAGGAGTAGCAGCGCTACCGTACCACATTGTTCCAGCTACAACAAAGGCTGCAAAGAAAACTGCTGCAATACTGCTAGATAGAACTGTTTCAATATTACCCATCCGCAAAGCTCTGTATAGACGTTCTGGTGGCCTTACAGATAAGTGGAATAAACCAGCAATAATTCCNCCACTATCCCACTGATAACGAGTTGGGCCAAACAACTCAATAGGAGTAGCAGCGCTACCGTACCACATTGTTCCAGCTACAACAAAGGCTGCAAAGAAAACTGCTGCAATACTGCTAGATAGAACTGTTTCAATATTACCCATCCGCAAAGCTCTGTATAGACGTTCTGGTGGCCTTACAGATAAGTGGAATAAACCAGCAATAATTCCCACAATTCCTGCTGCAATGTGGTGAGCTACAATTCCACCAGGATTAAATGGGTTAAATCCTTCTGGTCCCCAGGCAGGGGAGATCGGTTGGGCAGAACCCGTCAATCCATAAGGATCTGATACCCACATTCCCGGACCAAATACTCCGGTCAAGTGGAAGGCTCCAAAGCCAAAGCAAAGTAAACCAGATAAGAATAAGTGAATACCAAACATTTTTGGTAGGTCTAGAGCAGGTTCTCCTGTACGTTCATCAAAGAACAAGTCTAAGTCCCAAAAAACCCAGTGCCATACAGCAGCTAGGAATAACAGACCAGAAAGAACAATGTGAGCTGCTGCTACACCTTCAAAAGACCAGAAACCAGGATTGGAAGCTACTTCTCCTGTAACACTCCAACCACCCCAAGATTGGGTGACACCTAAACGGGCCATGAATGGCATGACAAACATTCCCTGACGCCACATGGGGTTTAGGACTGGATCGCTAGGATCAAAAATTGCTAGTTCGTAAAGGGCCATTGAGCCAGCCCAACCTGCTACTAGAGCAGTGTGCATTAAATGCACTGAAATTAGTCGTCCTGGATCGTTCAGAACAACTGTGTGTACCCGATACCAAGGTAGCCCCATTGACTACACTCCTCCTGTAAGTGATAACTATTCTGAAAGCTTTTTTCTTTTCCTTGTTATGCTCTCTTCAAAAATAAATTGTCCCAAGATTGGTCCTATCATCAAGATTATTTCGGACAGAATGGCCANCTACACTCCTCCTGTAAGTGATAACTATTCTGAAAGCTTTTTTCTTTTCCTTGTTATGCTCTCTTCAAAAATAAATTGTCCCAAGATTGGTCCTATCATCAAGATTATTTCGGACAGAATGGCCAAATTTACCAGATGAGTGCATAAAAATTAAAACTTTTTCAAGAATTGTATAGAGTTTTGAAGTTAATAGTCAAGTAAATTGAAGAAGGAATAAGGACATAGTATTTAGTTGTTGATATTCACTTAGTTTTAGCTAGTTCTGTCTTAACAGTAATGGCAACTGCCATGTAAGCATTTCCTACGGAATGCTGCGCAAACAGCCGTCAGCTCTCAGCGACCAGCTATGAGTTATTACAGCGCTTTTCAGATGGATCAACCACATCGCCATAACCAAAACCCTGTAGGGGCGATTTCCGTGCCGGAATGCTCCGCAAACGCGAATCGCCACTACTGTGGTCTACTGAAATGAAAACCGCTGTAACTTATCCTATTTGTCAGAAGGAATTAATCTCCAAAAAGTGAAATATAAAGAAAAAGATCATNTCTACTGAAATGAAAACCGCTGTAACTTATCCTATTTGTCAGAAGGAATTAATCTCCAAAAAGTGAAATATAAAGAAAAAGATCATCAACTAATTTTAATCAGTCCTGTACATTGGCTCGACTATTAGCTAACTGCTGAGGTGCTAATAGCTGAATGCTTAGACTGCCATAGCAATTTCTACTGTACTTAGAAATTAACTTTTGCCTTTTAACTTTTGCCTTTTGACTTTTAACTTTTGCCTTTTAACTTAAATATGGTGAGTTTGACAAATGGCTGAGGTCTTGGAAAGATATTCCAAGACTTTTTCGGCATCAATCAAGCGAGTCAATACAACGTTGCCAATATTTTGATTAGAAGCAGATTGTTGAGCTTCAGCAGTGGGATAAACTTCGACCATTAGGACTGCATCTTCGACCCGATGGAGCCACATTTGTTCGTTTTTATCCCAGAGAGAAATTGACATTTTTTTAATATCGGGTGGCCGTCTCCAGGCAATTTCATTCCACAGGCCACCGACTGTCCAGATTTGACCTATTGCCCATCCCTCTGATAAGAAGAAGTATTTCACAGACTTTGATTGGGTTAACTAATTTATTAAAAAGTTTATCAAAAATAAGAATATTGAAAATATCTACAAATAGATATTAAGTAATGTTAAAAAAGTCAGGCTATTGGCTCGAAAAGATGAAAATTTAATGTTTTTTCTATAGAGTTATTTCTATTTGGATTTATATAATTAAATTCAACTTTATCAACTACAGAATTTAAGTTGAAGTTAGGGAAAAAATAATATAAACCAGATTCAGGAATATTGATTATGAACCTTTTAACTGCCAACCAAAATGATAATATTCTCTGTCAAAATTCTGCAAGTAATGGTTTTTTGGTAAGTAGGCGATCGCCTGGTTTTGGGATGTTGGTAGTTATTGACTCCAGGGTGGAAAATTATGGGATGTTGGTATCGGGGGTTTTACCGGGGGCAAAGGTTGTAATTCTGGAATCTGGTGAGGATGGGGTTAGACAGGTAAGTAGGGCGATTTTTGACTATCCGGTTTCTAGTCTGCATATTGTTTGTCATGGTTCACCTGGTAGTTTGCAGTTGGGTAATACTCGGTTGAGTCTTGCGAATTTGGCAGCATACGGAAGGGAGTTGGAAAAGTGGGGAGAGGCGATAGGAACTGGTGGAATATTATTGTATGGTTGCGAGGTAGCTGCGGGAGATATTGGGGCAGCTTTTGTGGAAAGGTTGCATGAGTTGAGTGGGTTAGGTGTTGCTGCTGCTTTTGGGCGTGTTGGTAGTGCAGAGTTGGGCGGTAGTTGGGAACTTGGGGTTAAGGTTGGGAATGTTGGGGATGGTTTGGCGTTTGGGGAGGAAGTGCTGGTAGGTTATGGTGGAGTATTTGCTGAAAATTCAAGTTCAATTTTTGCCTCCCAGATAGATGTAGGAAACGATCCCCCTACAAATATTCAGCTAGAAGTCCTTGATATAGATCCTGCTAGTACAGGGCCTGTACCCATACGCAACCTCATCACCACAGACCCCGACGACAATAGTTTCACCTATGCTTTAGTAGCGGGAGAAGGAGATGAAGACAACAACTTACTTCAAATCAGTGGTAACCAACTCCTTGTTACACAACTTTTAGGATTAGACTCTGAAACCAACCTATTCTTAGACTTTAGAGTCCAAACCACCGATAGTGCTGGAAATTCCTTCGAGAGAAATTTCAGCATCCCAGTTGGTTCTCGTCCTAGATTCACTATTGAAGAAGTTGAATCAGCTACTGTAGGTATTCCTTACAATCAATTAATTACTACTTCCGATGCTGACACCCCCCCAAACGAACTAGAAATTAGTAGTATTGAAAACCTGCCTGACTGGTTAAACCTAACTGATAATGGAGATGGAACAGCTAGTCTCACAGGCACTCCAGATGACAATGATATAGGCAATTTTAACATTCAACTAACAGTTACTGACTCAGATGACNGAACTAGAAATTAGTAGTATTGAAAACCTGCCTGACTGGTTAAACCTAACTGATAATGGAGATGGAACAGCTAGTCTCACAGGCACTCCAGATGACAATGATATAGGCAATTTTAACATTCAACTAACAGTTACTGACTCAGATGACTTCGCTAACACTCAAAGCTTTACATTAGAAGTAGTAGATGACCAACCACAACTCGGTAGTATTAGTGGGGTGAAATTCTCAGATAATAATGGAAATGGAATCTTAGATGAAGGAGAACTAGGTTTAGGAAATTTCACAATTTACCTAGATTCTAATGAAAATGGAATCTTAGATGAAGGAGAACCACAAACATTAAGTGATAGTATGGATGGGTCTTACTCATTCAATGATTTACCACTGAATAACTACACGGTAAGAGAACAACAGCAACAGGATTTCTTACAGACTACCCCAGAAACAGTAGCAGTCAGTCTTACCTCAGACCAACCTGATCCTACTGTTAATATTGGTAATACNTCTAATGAAAATGGAATCTTAGATGAAGGAGAACCACAAACATTAAGTGATAGTATGGATGGGTCTTACTCATTCAATGATTTACCACTGAATAACTACACGGTAAGAGAACAACAGCAACAGGATTTCTTACAGACTACCCCAGAAACAGTAGCAGTCAGTCTTACCTCAGACCAACCTGATCCTACTGTTAATATTGGTAATACTTTCGGTTTTAGTGGGCGAAAATTTAACGATCTTAATGGTAACGGTATTTTGGATGAGGGTGAACCGGGATTACGTGAGGTCACTATATATATAGATATCAATAACAACGAAATTTTGGATGATGGTGACATTTCTACTACTACTGACGACCAAGGTAATTACAGATTATTCACCAGCAGCGATATACCAAATGGCACATATTTTGTCAGGGAAGTAGCACAAGAGGGTTTCCAGCAAACTACTTTAAATCCGGTAATTACAATTGATGATGGAGAAATATTAAATGTTGAGGATACTTTTAATGTCAATTTTGGTAACCAGCAGCAACAAGTACAGGGCCGTATTAGTGGTACAAAATTCAACGACCTCGACGGTGATGGAAATTTTGACCCTGACGAACCTGGAATACCAAATGTAACAATTTACCTAGACCAAAATAGAAACGAAGTATTTGACCAAGACGAACCATTTCAATTTACAGATATTGATGGGAACTATCGTTTCGATAACCTTACTCCTGGTGAATACATTGTTCGGGAAGTTGTACCACTAAATTTCAGACCGACTCTTACTCCCCAACAACCAATTACTATTACTGCTGCTGGCGAAAATGTTCCCGACATTAATTTCGGTAACACTACTAATATTGCTGGAATTTCTATTACTCAAACAGATGGTAGAACCAACGTTACCGAAGGTCTAACAACCGATACCTCCTACCAAATAGTTCTCGATAGTATTCCTGATGGCGTAGTTAATATAGCGATCGCTCCAGATAATCAAACAAATCTAGGTGCAGGACCAGGTATTCCCATAACACGAAGTTTTGACAGCACAAATGCTCTAACTCCTCAAATTATTAACGTCACAGCAGTAGATGACGATGTAGCGGAAGGCCCTCACTTTGGCAACATTACTCATAGCGTCACCAGCATTGATGACCCAAACTATAACAGTCAAACAGTACCATTTACCGTAGATGGCGAACCATCACCATTTGTCGTCACTGCCAACATTACTGATAATGACACTCCAGCAGTTTCCACTTCTGTAACTACTACCCAAGCTGCAGAGGGAGGTTTCACTGGTGCTTACTCTCTAGTGTTGACCACACAACCTATCGCCCCAGTTACTATCAATTTTGAGACAGGAGAGGAAATTCAAGCTATAGACCCCATTATTTTCGATTCAACAAACTGGAACTCAGAAAGACTGATAACGGTTACAGCGATAGACGACTTTGACATAGAAGGAGACCATTTTGGTATAATTAATCATCTTGCTACCAGTACAGGTGGTGATTACAACGGTATAAATATTTTACCAGTTACAGTCGATATAACTGATAATGATCTTGCCGGAGTTTCTATTAACCCCACTGATATTGAGGTAACGGAGGGTGGGGCTACAGGAAGTTATGAAGTTGTTTTGACCACACAACCTACTTTACCAGTTAGGATAGACTTTGATACAGGAGACCAAATTCAAGGCATAAACTCGATTACTTTTGACGATACTAACTGGAATGTAGGGCGTTCTATAAATGTTACTGCTATAGATGACTCGAGCGCTGAAGGAAACCACATCGGTACTATTCGTCATATAGTTACCAGTGAGGATATGAATTACGACGATCTGGAAATTTCCCAAGTCACTACTAATATTACAGATAACGACACTCCAGCAGTTTCTATCCGACCTCTCAGAACTAATGCTACCGAGGGTGGAGAAACAGGAAGTTATGAAGTTGTTTTGACCACACAACCTACTTTACCAGTTAGGATAGACTTTGATACAGGAGAGCAAATTCAAGGCATAAACTCGATTACTTTTGACAATACTAATTGGGATAGACCTNAGGGTGGAGAAACAGGAAGTTATGAAGTTGTTTTGACCACACAACCTACTTTACCAGTTAGGATAGACTTTGATACAGGAGAGCAAATTCAAGGCATAAACTCGATTACTTTTGACAATACTAATTGGGATAGACCTCAACCAATAACAGTTGCAGCTTTCGATGACTTAATTGCAGAAAACAACCACATTGGTACAATTAGCCATCAAGTTATTACTACAGATGAAAGTTATGCTACTGTTCAAGCTTTACCAGTAAGAGTAGATATTACAGATAATGAAACTCCTGCTGTTTCTATTACTCCTCAAGAAACAACTGCTACAGAAGATGGAGTTCCGGGTAGTTATGAAATAGTATTAACAACAGTTCCGATAGCAGATGTTACTATTAACCTGGTTCCAGATAATCAAGTTGAGACTGTTCCTGCCTCTATCACCTTTACCCCAGAAAACTGGAATATTCGTCAACCAATAACAGTTTCAGCAATAGATGACGATATTCCAAATGAAGAACAACATATTGGCAGAATTACTCATCAAGTTATTAGTGGTGACCCTAATTATAATAATCTCACAGAAATATCCCAAGTCACAGTTGAGATTACTGATAATGACGCTGAAATTGAAAACCCACAAGTCATCATTAATGAATCTGATGGCAATACAATTCTGACTGTTGGAGAGTCTGACACTTACGATATCCGTTTAGACCGTAACCCCACTACTCCCGTCGATATTACAATTACCCCACCTCTTCAAATTAATCTTGGTGCAGGTGCAGGTATTCCGATTACCCGAACATTTAATGAACAAAATGGAATTACTCCCCAAACTGTTACAGTTACGGGAGTTAATGATGGTAACTTTAACATTAGTCACACTGCCAGTATTAATGGTACCAACCTAGAATTTACAGTTGATGGAACACCTACAAATATTGTTACTGCTAATGTGATTCCAATTACCCCAGAGCTTGGTAGTATCAGTGGGATAAAATTTCAAGATGATAACGGAGATGGAGAGCAAAATCTTGGCGAAGTAGGACTGCCTAATTTTCAGATTTATCTCGATGTTAACCGGAATAATAATTTCGATCCAGACGAACCGAGCGCTATAACCGATAACGATGGTAGCTACGTTATTACAAATATTCTGCCAGGGGAATATCCTCTGCGGGAAGTTCAGCAACCAGGTTTCACTCAAACTACCCCTAACCAAAATGTTACAGTTACAGTTATAGCTAACGAAAATCTTCGAAATCAAAATTTTGGTAATGCACCGCCAGCTATCCCAGGTACTCTCCAATTTAGCGCCCCCAGTTTCAGCATTGATGAAAATACACCCACTAATAATGCTACATTTACAGTAACTCGGACTGGTGGAAGCGATGGAGTTGTCAGTGCTGATATTGATATTACTGATGGTACAGCGAATCGAGGTAGTGATTTTGGCGACCCTGTTCCTGAGACTATTTCCTTTGCAGATGGCGTGACTCAACAAACTGTTAGTATTCCAATTATTGATGATAACTCGGACGAGAATACAGAAACTGCCAATTTAAGTTTAACTAATGTGACTGGTGGAGCAAATGTTGGTCAACCTGCTACTGCTACTTTGGAAATTATTGATGATGATCCCCCTCTCATTGCTAACCCCGATACCGCTAGCATAACTCAAGGAGACCAACCTATAACTATTAATGTCTTGGCAAATGATGAAGGGAACTTTCCAGAGATTATCGCTGTTGATAATTTGAGCCAAGCTGGAAATAATGTTACTATAGATGGTATTAACAACCAAATTATCTATAGTCTCGCTCCAGGGTTTACAACTACCGAACCTTTCACAGATACTTTCAATTACACTATTAGCAATAACCCAAATACTCCTAATTCTACGGCTCCAGTCAGCGTTGTAATTAATCCACCACTTGCATTTCCAGGAAGTATCAGTGGAATTACATTTAACGATATTAACCGCAATGGTTCCCTCGATCCAGGAGAAACTGGATTACCAAACGTTACAGTTTTCCTAGATACTAATCCAAATGATACTCCTGACTCCAACGAACAACAAACTGTTACAAACGAGTTTGGTATCTATAATTTCTTTGACTTATCACCAGATAATTATACAGTCAGAACAATTTCTCCTCCTGACGCTACTCTCACAACTGCAGCAGAGATTTCTGTTCCCTTGTCTTCTGCTCAAAATGTTAATGATACTAACTTCGGTTATCGTTTTCCCAACCCAGGTACTCTCCAATTTAGCAACCCCACCTTTAGGATTATCGAAGGTACGCCGAATGCTATAGTTACAGTAACTCGGACTGGTGGCAGCGATGGAGTTGTAAGTGCTGATATTAATCTTACCGATGGTACAGCGAATCGAGGTAGTGATTTTGGCAACCCTGTTCCTGAGACTATTTCCTTTGCAGATGACGTGACTCAACAAACTGTTAGTATTCCTATTTTTGATGATGAATTAGACGAAAATACGGAAACTGCCAATTTAAGTTTAGCTAATGTGACTGGTGGAGCGAATATTGGTCAACCTGCGACCGCTACTTTGGAAATTATTGATGATGATCCTCTTACCACTCAGGTGTTAGGGTTTGAGGAGTTTCCCAATTTTGCTCGTATTCCTCCTATCCCAGTTAATACTCCTCAAGGTTCTGCCAACCTTGGATTTTCTAGAAATACTGTAGCTTTAGCTAGTCGGAATATACCAGGAGGTGAGGGAAGATTTAATGTTAATCCCACTATCAATAATACTGTTATTGCCTACGATACTGGTAATGCCATTAGAATTGATTTGGATGATATAATTACTCAAGTAGGTCAAATTCAATCTGGTAGTATTTTCTTTGATTATGCTTCACCTAACAGAATTCATACTGTAACATTTTTCGGTGCAGATAATCAGCAAATTGGACAACAACCTTTACCGCAGACTCCTCCTGGTCAATCCCCGAATGATTTTAGTAATTTTCGTCGTGAAGATATTTCAATTCCAGGGGGTACTCAGTTTATTGAGATTGGTAGTCAAGCAACTGAACTTGGTATTGATAATTTACAGTTAACATTACAAACAGAAGACTTTTAAAAGTTTTTGTTTGTAGTTTGGCTCTAGCAAATGGGTTATATCAAATCCGTTTGCTACGGTTCCCGAGAAATCGGAGTAACAAGAAACCGGGTTTGTGGGAGAGCAATGGTAGGGACGTTACATGCAACGTCCGTACAAGGGAATTTGAGACAAACCCTGTTTCTCTGCTTTTTTATACCTATACTACCGGATTTGATCTTAGAGCCAAACTACGAGCGTATTTCTTAGAAGGGGATGTTTTACCCAACTACTAAAATTAATATTATCAAGACAATTCTACTTTTAATATGGATTACGAAACCGCCCGTCAATTTATCATTGACCAAGGAACTGCCCTAGAAACTACAATTAACCCCGATGCTTTTCTCATGCGTCTCGACCAAGGCAAACCTCCCATTCCAGGTCAAGTAACTAACATTTTGTTAGCTCTAAAAATTTCTTTTGAAACATTACAAGGAGACCCCCTTCTAGACCGAGAATTAGTTGCCGGATTATATTTATTAGCAATGGAAAGCTTAAAATTATTTGAAGCAGGCAGACGAAAAGGAGTTATGTGGCCACCACTTTTAAAAGAAGATATTGAACGAATTTCAATTGCTGTGAAAAATATCTTTTCTGGAGTTTGGTCTGAAGCAAAATAAGTAAGCATTCAGCTTTTTTAATGAATTAGAGCATTAAGGTTATACCAATAGAAAAAAAGAATGTTAGTAAGCATTCAGCTATTAGCTGTCAGCCATCAGCAATAAGACTAGGATGAGTGTAGTTAAGATTAATTCTGGCTCAATAGAACTCTGGTCTTACAGCCGTTTTCCTGCACAGTAGACCACAGTAGGGGCGNAGCGCTGTAAGGGCTGGGGTTTAAATAAAGCTTTTATGTAAAATGAAAAGCAATAGCTGATAGCTAACGGCTGACGGCTGAATGCTTACGAATGTTACTAATAGTAAGGGGGATAAAAATATTTTTCAGAAGATTTCCCTTTGACAAAAAAGATAATTTCTGAACTAAAACATGGTATTAAAGGCATTCCCATACGACTCCTGACTCCTGACTCCTGAGTCCTAAAAAATCCCCTAGTCATTTGTAGCAAACATTTATCAAAATGGTATTAGGAGATGGGAAATAGGAATAATATCAAATCCGGTAACATCGGTGTAATTCAGATAAAGAGTGTGGGAAGGGTGGGAGTGTGGGGAGATGGGGAGAGCTAGGAAGATTTGGGAATGCCTGAAGATGGAATATTTTTTATACTGAATTAAGCGGATTTGATATAATGTTCAGGAATTTGTAGTCAGATAACTATCTCAATCTNCTAGTCATTTGTAGCAAACATTTATCAAAATGGTATTAGGAGATGGGAAATAGGAATAATATCAAATCCGGTAACATCGGTGTAATTCAGATAAAGAGTGTGGGAAGGGTGGGAGTGTGGGGAGATGGGGAGAGCTAGGAAGATTTGGGAATGCCTGAAGATGGAATATTTTTTATACTGAATTAAGCGGATTTGATATAATGTTCAGGAATTTGTAGTCAGATAACTATCTCAATCTCTTGATAATAATTCCTCTAAAAAAGTTAATTAGCTGATAGCTTAAATCTAAATACTTACCCCGATAAAGTTGATTGATTTTCAATTCTGAAAAAAGGCAAAATTCAACAGGTAAAAGTTAATCTATATTGTAAATTAGGTAAGAGCTACCTGCCATATCTATTACAAAATAGAGAAATACCAGACTTTTCCAAAATTCACAATTTTCTCAGAAAATCTGGTAATTTTATAGGGATAAATGTTGACTCTATGTTGCAAAATAACTTCGATCAAAAATAAATTTTATCTCGTTGTTTACTCACAGTTATTCACATTATCTCCTGAAATCCTTTTTCTCAGAAATACTTTCTAGAGATGCTAAAACTACAGGTAGTTCTGCTAAGAAAGTTGCCACTATTACCTCATCTTGGCAAGCTATCTGATTACTTATATTCGTCTCTTTGTCTGAAACTTGATAACTCATAAGGTGTTGATTAAAGTTGTAAGTTAATATTGATTGTTTAGGCTGTGGTGCAATTAAAACCATGACTTTCACCTCCAGTCGATTAATTTAGGGAAGCCTTAGCTTTTTTCCCTACTTCTATCATTACCGATTTTGAACCTGATATTAAAAAAATGTAAAATAGCTTTACAATTGCTAGGGATCAACAAGAAATGGAAATTTGCTGAGGGGTAAAAGACTTGAGATTCTCCTACTCAAAAATTAAATGCTCAAACTTTACCCAATAATTAAGGTTTAAAGCCTCTCACTCGCCGTGGAGAAACAATGAATTTATTTTCCTTTTATTCAATCCTCTTCCTTTTAGGGAGAGGTAATTATCAATTATCAATTATCAATTATCAATTATTGAACTGATATTATGTCTCTTGGAATACCCAGAATAAAAACTTAGGGAGTAGGGAGTAGGGAGTAAGGAGTAGGGAGTAAGGAGTAGGGGGAATTTTGTTTTAGGGCATTCCCTCGGAAAAGATACTCTGTTGAAAGAGAATAATATTTCTATTATGACTAATTAATAAGACTTGATATTAATCAATATTGAGTCAAAATACTAGAGACTATCAAAAAACGAGTAGAGTATGGAAGCCGACTGATTGACAATGTAAGGAATTAGGGAATATGAAAAACCATAAAATGTAATTTTACTGCATTACCAAACCAAGATATCCCCTAACAAAAATCAGAGTAATTTTTGAAACTGGTATTCAAAATTGATTAGTACACAGAGGTTAGAAGGGAGTTCATTATCCATTAATGAACAATGGATAATTATTTATTACTTGATAATGAATTAATTACTAATTATAAATTGGTAAGTATTCAACAGCCAGCTATCCATTTCTAAGACACGAAGAAAAGACGAGAGTTTGGTAGCCCCGTAACTTTAGTTCGGGGCGGAAAAACGAACGCTTGTTTCAACAAGCGTGATGAGGGTCGTTGATATATTCTAAAATCTTAGCGGTGCTGACCTTTCCAGTGGTGTCATAAAAATAGCTGTGAGTCCATAAGCTGGGTAGTTTGCATAACTCAGGAAACTCTAGTCTCAACAGTCTGGATGACCTGCCTTTTAAGGCTTTAACTATTTTGTGGATGGCGACATCAGACCCATGTTCTACCAATACATGAACATGGTCTGGGGCTATTTCTAACCCTTTTATTAACCAACCTTTTTCTGTGGCCACTTCTGATAATATCGCTGCTAACCTTATTTTGATTTGACCCACTAATACTTTCTTACGCCGTTTAGGAATCCAAACTAAATGGACATGGGCTAAACCTACTGAATGGTTACCATGTCGGTATATTTTTTGTTTGTTTTTCATGTTGATAAGTTGAAACTTATCGACACCTTGATTATAATAAAAACATGAGCAAAAAAAGTAAGAAAAAAACCAAAAATTATGGATGTCAACAAGTTTTATTGCATCCAGATAAAGACTTATGGGCTATATTAGAATATTTGTGCGGTGAGGCAAATAAAGTGTTTAATTGCTCTGTTTATTATGCCCGACAAGTTTGGTTTAAAGAAAATAGATTTGTCACTAAAGGCGAACTTTGTGGGCAGATGAAATGGAACAAACATTTTAATGCGATGTATGCCTCTAGCGCCCAACAAATATGCAATGGTGTTGTTGAATCTTTTAGCAGATGCACGAGAATTATTAAAGCTCTTAGGAAAAGGTGAATTAGCTAATAAACCGAAGTCGCCTAACTATCGAAAGCCTGGTTTATTTACCGTTTCTTATCCTAAAAGATGGTTAAAACTAATGAATGAAGGAATCAGAGTTCCTTTGGGAAAAAAAGTTAAAGCATGGTTTGGATTAGAGGCATTTTACATTCCGATGACAAGTAACTTAGATTGGGACTCAATTAAAGAAATCAGGATTCTGCCCCGTCATGGCTGCTTTTATACCGAGTTTGTTTATGAGATGAAAACTCAGTCAGTTAAGTTAGATGCTGGTCAAGCACTTTCTATTGACCACGGTTTAGACAACTGGTTAACCTGCGTAGATACCCAAGGTCATAGTTTTATTATTGATGGGAAACATCTCAAGTCTAAAAATCAGTGGTACAATAAGCAAATTGCTACAATTAAAGAAAATAAAGCACAAGAATTTTGGTCTAAAAGACTAGCTGGCATCACCGAAAAACGTAATCGTCAAATGCGAGATGCTGTTAATAAAACAGCGCGATTAATCATCAATCATTGCCTTAAATATGAAATTGGTACAGTAGTTTTTGGTTGGAATAAAGGTCAAAAACAATCAATTAAATTAGGAGCTAAAACCAATCAAAAGTTTGTACAAATTCCTACTGCGAGACTCAAAAACAGAATCGAACAACTTTGTAATTTGTATGGGTTGCAATTTGTAGAAACTGAAGAGTCTTATACCTCGAAAGCTAGCTTCTTAGATGATGATTTTCTCCCAATCTACGGTGAAAAACCCGATAACTGGGAACCTTCTGGAAAACGCATTCAACGAGGTTTATATCAATCTGCTGTGGGTTATTTAATTAATGCTGATGCTAACGGTGCNAAACAGAATCGAACAACTTTGTAATTTGTATGGGTTGCAATTTGTAGAAACTGAAGAGTCTTATACCTCGAAAGCTAGCTTCTTAGATGATGATTTTCTCCCAATCTACGGTGAAAAACCCGATAACTGGGAACCTTCTGGAAAACGCATTCAACGAGGTTTATATCAATCTGCTGTGGGTTATTTAATTAATGCTGATGCTAACGGTGCAGCAAATATTTTGAGAAAAGTATCTGGAAGGCTCAAACTCAACTTGAGTCAACTAGCTAGAGGCGCTTTGACTACGCCTTTAAGAGTTCATTTTTGGACTTCTTAATAAAGAATCCCCGTCGCTTTAGCGCGGGGAGAAGTCAAATCTTTAATTTCCGACCACAAATTATATGGGTTGACAACTCAGGTCTATGGTTGAAAATGTAGTAGAAGTTAAAAGAGTCCCTGCTTCATTCATTAAAAAGTTGGGAGCTGAATGCTGACGAAGGGAGAAGGTTTTTTCTAACTAATTTAATTATCGCAATTGATATAAATTTTAGCTTTTTTATTCCTTCTACCTTCTACCTTCTTAGTTCTGAATTAATATTGAGGCACAGAAGAATCTATTTCCTGACTCCAGGCAGTAATTCCACCTTTAAGATTAGTACCCTCAATACCATTCTCCTTGAGAATACCTAACGCTTTAGCCGATCGCCCGCCCATCTTACAATGAGCAATTAAACGATGACTATTCATTAATTCCTTAACCTTTGCTACACCAGAACCCTGCTCAATATCTGGTAATGGTACTAAAACAGACCCAGGAATTTTGGCAATTTCATATTCATTAGGGTTCCGCACGTCAAGTAAAACAAAATCATCTGCCCCACTATCCAATAATTGCTTCAAATCTTGAACCGTCATTTCTGGAATAGCCATCTTACTTTCTGCCTCCTGTGCTTTAGCTTGAGGAATGCCACAAAACTGTTCATAATCAATCAACTTTTCAATAACAGGTCGTACTGGATTAGGGCGCAGTTTCAATTCCCGGAAAGTCATATCTAGGGAATTATAAAGTAATAATCTACCACTCAAAGTTGTACCTTCACCCAAAACAATTTTGATAGTTTCGGTTGCTTGGATAACTCCAATCATTCCCGGCAAAATTCCTAACACACCACCCTCTGCACAGGAAGGTACCATTCCTGGGGGCGGGGGTTCGGGGTAAAGGTCGCGGTAGTTCGGTCCACCTTCATAATTAAAAACAGTTGCCTGACCCTCAAAGCGGAAAATTGAGCCGTAGACATTAGGTTTATTCAGAAGCACACAAGCATCATTAACCAAATAACGAGTCGGGAAATTATCAGTACCATCGACAACCACATCATAAGACTTGAGAATGTCTAGAGCATTTTCAGAACTTAGCCTGGTTTCGTAAAGGTCAACCTGACAGTGAGGGTTAATTTCGTGAATCCGATTTTTAGCAGATTCAATTTTTGGCTTACCCACCCAGGAAGTACCATNTTCAGAAGCACACAAGCATCATTAACCAAATAACGAGTCGGGAAATTATCAGTACCATCGACAACCACATCATAAGACTTGAGAATGTCTAGAGCATTTTCAGAACTTAGCCTGGTTTCGTAAAGGTCAACCTGACAGTGAGGGTTAATTTCGTGAATCCGATTTTTAGCAGATTCAATTTTTGGCTTACCCACCCAGGAAGTACCATGAATAACCTGTCGTTGTAAATTGGAATGATCGACAATATCGAAATCTACAATTCCAATATTTCCAATTCCTGCTGCTGCTAGATATAACAATAGTGGAGAACCAAGACCACCCGTACCTATACATAGAACTTTGGCTGCCTTGAGACGTTTTTGACCATCTAATCCTACTTCTGGTAGAATCAGGTGGCGCGAATAACGTTGATACTCTTCTGTATTTAACTGGATTTCTTCCAGATTCGGATTTAACATGACAATTTAGGTCTAGATATTTCTGAAATAAATAGTGTTGTATGATTTTCTCTCCCGCTAAACCAGAGATTTTAACGGGAATTTCTCAACCTTACGGGATAGTAGTTCTCTGTTTCACAGGCTAATGTCTCAGCCTTAACAAACTACAACGATGAGACTCACCGCCGTTTTTTCTCAAAATTTCTAGCTATATCAGGCGAGTATTAGCTCTATTCCTGATGCTATTTAATTTGCTGCCCATTAATTAAGCACCCGTTAAATAAAAGATTATAGCGAGAGCTACCTTAAGGGTTCTACCTTGGAAAGTTATAGTAATTTCCTCTCAAAATTACTTATATTAAACCTGCTATAGACCTTATTGCTTATCTTTTAACAATTTCTTCTGGTTGAAACTGATGATTATCGTCAAGAGACCAACTAAGAAAGTCAATAGTTTTGCCTTTTTCCACCGAGAGGATAATATAAGAATATTCTGGCCAGGCGTAGGTACGGTCAAATTCTGAGGGGATAGCTGGATGGTCTGGGTGGGAATGATAGATGCCAATGATGGAGAGGTGGCGTTCTCTTGCGGATTTCATTGCTTTGAGCATTAGTTCTGGGGATATGGCATATCTTTTTTCTTCCGTAAATTCTTTTTGTTCCGGCCAATATTCATCTGCTTCTGTTTGCCAGTCATTTTCAGCTGGCCAGACTTCGATTATTGTTTTTGTCTGTTGGTTTTGCTGACCTAATAGTAAGCCACAACATTCATTTGGGTAGGATGTTTCGGCGTGGGTGGAAATTTTTTGGAAGTGGGAGGGGGGGAGTATTAGGGGCATTTGTTTTGATAAGTAGGCAATAGTAAAGTAAGAAGAAAAAAAAGGAAAATAGAAACCATAACTAAAATCTAGTTTTGAGTTTCATCATCGTTAAATACAATAAGTACCTGAGCAAAATTATTTACCTATTTTAATTCTCTGCACTTTTTAGAAGGCAAAGAATTTAGCTTGTATAGATGTGTAATTAATTTTGCACGACCACTTAATAGGATTTATTATCCTTTTTTAGATTCATCAAGTGCCCACTTTTTAAGGTCGTAAGCTTCTAACAACCGTAAAGATTCTCTGCCATCCAGAAGGCAATAATACCTTGGATTGGAAGGCTGTGTTGCAAAAACTTTCAACATTTCGATAACTGAGGATGTAATGTCGTGACAGTGTTGAACAACTAATATATCAAGTGGTTCTTTAGCCAGCCTAATAATTTGGTCTCCATTCTTACCCAAGTGTTTAATGGTCATTGGAGAGAACTTAGCGGGTCCTTTTAGTAAAAAGGCTGCTCTAAGACGCTTCCGTTCTACTAAACTTACCCAAACTTACCCATGCGTGATTGCATAAGCTTTGGAGCTAGCTTCCTGTTTCACAGAAGACCACTGACCGCAGTCTGTAACTTATCTTCTCCACAGGCTTAAAATCGCTTGGAACTCAAGCTACTTCCATACCATAGTTTTCTAAGTTGACAGCAGCATTAAAGTCTCTGTCGGCTTCAAAACCACAGTTACTACATTCGTAAGTTCTCTTATGCAACGGCATTTTCTGTTGATGCCCACAGTGAGAACATATCTGAGAACTTGGATAAAATCTATCTGCTATTACTAACTTTGAACCATACCACTCACACTTATACGATAGCTGGCGCTTAAACTCATAAAAACCACAATCTGCTATGGCGCTTGCTAGTTTATGATTTTTGAGCATTCCACTTACATTCAAGTCTTCTACAACTATGGTGCTGTGGTTCAAAGCTCGCCCATGTTGTCAGTTTATGTAGTGCATCTGCTCTAATATCTGCTACTTTTTTGTGAACTTTGGCTAGTCTTTTTACCGCTTTGGCTCTGTTTTTAGTACCAAGCTCTTTTTTCTTGACACGTCGTTGATAACGAGTTAGTCGTTTTTTGGCAATTTTGTAGGCTTTGACATTAGGGTAAGTTGTTCCATCGCTACAGGTGGCCAGTGTGTTTATACCTACATCTACACCAATAACAGCTCGTTTTTTAGGAGGCGAATTAGATACTGATTCCAAATCATATTTAAAGCTGATATACCAATTATCTGCACGTTTTGATATGGTAACATTTTTGATGGGCACAGATGGTAAGATTTCATAAGTCTTTACTATTCCTATTCTTGGTAGTTTGATATAGTTTCCTTTGAGGATTTTTATACTTCCTTCTAAGTAGAAACTCTCTTTTTTCCCTTTTTTCTTAAAGTTCGGAAATCCACATTTAGGAATAGTTAAAAAGTTTTTAAATGCCCTATCTAAATCTCTTAAGGCTTGCTGGGGAGCACACTTTGAGACTTCATAATACCAGGGATTTTCACTTTTTACTTCAGCAATTAAACGTTTGTGTAAAGTGATTGCACTAGGACGTTTCTTGGTTTCCTTGTATTCAGAAATGCAATTCGCTAATCCCCAGTTATAAGCATGACGAGCTACACCTGCGTGTTTGGCAAGTATTGTTTTTTGCTTATTATTAACTTTTAGTTTGGTCTTGATTGATTGCATTTGAATTGGTAAGCCATGGAAAAAGTCTTTGACAATGCTAAGGATGATTTTAATGTATGATAGCAGACAACAAGAGAATTTTCAATATTTCTTAACATTTGTCTAATTTTGTCCAATTATTCGGCTTCAGTAGTTAGCCCCAAAGTGACTTTAAAAACATTTTCTTTGATATACTTCATTTCCTCAAAGTTCTCAGGCATATCTTGTTCTTTTGCTTTCGAGAATTCATCAAAGTCTTCAATATAAAGATTGTAAAAGTCGCTGTATAAAGTCCAAGACAGTTCGCCTGTTTCAATATCCTGTATGTAAGGAAAGCCTATTACTAGAGGATGAAATATCAATTTATTATCTTTTGAGGCAAAATATTCAGCTATTACGGCAAAATTACCACCGCGTTCGAGTTCTCCTTTTAATGTACTTGCAGTTATGCGACTTGCAGTTATATGTAATTCTACAGTTAATTCACTTCCTTCAAATGCTTCAGCCTCTAAAACAATACGGTCATTTTCACCCTTTTCATATATTTCCTGACAAGGTTTAAGCTTAACGATTGAACAAAAAAGCCTACCACGTTTTTCTAGAAGAATTTCTTCAAGAGTCTTAATTTCATTTACCCTACAGAATTCGATCAATATTCTTGTGTATATCTGGTCAATTAATACTCTTTTTTGCCATTCAAGGGTGGTTGGTGGTATCGAACTAATTTGTTGATTAATAATTCTCAAACCTTGTTCTTGTAAAATTGTTAGTATCTTTCGGTGATGCACAAAACCAGGGTCTACAATTAACTTTTCCCTTGACATCTAATCTCTTCCTATATAAATCTATATTGGAAAATTAAAAATAATTTACCAAATTAAATCCTCTATGGTTTCATGGTAAATAATTATCCAAGTTTATCCTTAATATGCTCCGAAACAGTATAGCTA
>NZ_LGSU01001499.1 GCF_002260545.1 Hydrocoleum sp. CS-953
ACACTGGACTATAATTAAATAAAACAATTCCAACTACACATAAAATAATTGGCATTATGTGAGGTTGAGACTAAAAGTAGTTGAAAAAGATTGCACTTATAGATTTAATTTGAATCAAAAAACAATAAATTAAAGTGTCCCTCGTGTTTTGTCATAAATCTTGAGTAGAGCGTAGGGTATTTTTTGTATCACAATTATTTTCTGGCAATCATTAAGATAATTTATGAAGTAGTAAGAACAATAGTTTTGCAGGTTTTCTTGGGGAAGTTGTATGGAAGGTCTGTGCTTCTACATAGCCTGCTATTTTTGTCAAGTATTCTCTATATATTTATATATTTTGAAAGACAATGAGGAAAGTAGGAATAAGCATTCAGCGGTCAGCTATTAGCTATCAGTTATTGATGAGAAGAGGAGTTCAATAATTAATAATTAACAATTAACAATTAATAATTAATAATTAATAATTAATAATTAAGGTTTGCTCAAAAAGTCTTTTAGTAGGGAGAAGGAGTCAGGAGTCAGGAGGAATTGGGAATTTAGATGAGGTAGGAAGAAGAATTATCCCTTGGTTTTTCTGCAAGAGCGTCAACCCAAAATCCTAACTTTTTGCAGCTCTAGAGAACGAAAACCTTGTACTTTTTCAAGACCTAAAAATGCCGAAACCTTTCTCTATAAAGACTTTGATATTTAATCGACAAACCCTAATTATCTATTATTAATTGCTCATAGCTTACTGCTGACCGCTGATAGCTGAGTCCTTAAAGTATCAACCTTCAAACAACATTAAAATTTCAGTCTATTGTTCAAATTGTTATGTACTTTTTTAAGCAAGTAACAAAACAATTTAGATGAAAACTTCTATATAAAGGGTGACACCCTCTTTAAAGTTATGATGTTATGGGTAAATTAAACATGAATCAATCTCACACAAGTCTAACAGCAAACAAAGAAACTTTTCAGGGCCAAAGATGGCTAGTAGAAGAACGAGATGCCTGTGGAGTAGGTTTTATTGCTCATCCGTCAGGGAAAAAAAGCCACGAAATTATATCGAAAGCTTTACCCGCTCTAACTTGCTTAGAGCATCGTGGTGGTTGTAGTGCAGACCAAGATTCAGGGGATGGGGCAGGTTTAATGACTCAAATTCCTTGGGAGTTGCTGTCTGAAAACTTAGAATTAAACCCTACTAATTGTGGGGTAGGAATGATATTTTTGCCTCAAACAGAAAAGAAAGCAGCAATAGCACGCCAGGCAATTGAAAAAACAATAACTACAGAAGGTCTGACCGTGGTTGGTTGGCGAGTTGTACCAGTTAAACCAGAAGTATTAGGAGTACAGGCACGAGCAAACCAACCACAGATTGAACAAATTATTGTCAGTTCAGACAAATTGCAAGGGGATGACTTAGAGCGATCGCTCTATTTATTGCGTCGTAATATTGGTTGTGCTTTAGAAGACGAAGGTTTTATTTGGGGGATAGATGCTTATATTTGCTCCTTCTCTTGTCGCACTATTGTATATAAAGGTATGGTGCGCTCCGCAGTGCTAGGAGAATTTTACACAGACCTGAAAAATCCAGCTTATAAGAGTTCTTTTGCTGTTTACCACCGACGCTTCAGCACTAATACGATGCCTCGATGGCCTCTTGCCCAACCGATGCGTTTGCTTGGTCACAATGGAGAAATTAATACTCTGTTGGGAAATATTAATTGGATGAAAGCGCGGGAAGCTAGTCTAAGTTCCTCTATTTGGGGGTCACGACTAGATGAGTTAAAACCTTTTGTTGATGCTAAAAGTAGTGATTCAGCAAATCTAGATAACGTGATGGAATTAATTACCCGTTCCGGACGTTCCCCACTAGAAACATTGATGATCATGGTGCCGGAAGCATACAGAAATCAACCAGACCTAGTAAACCATCCAGAAATAGTCGATTTCTACGAATATTATAGCGGTTTGCAAGAATCTTGGGATGGTCCGGCATTATTGGCATTTAGCGACGGTAAACAAGTAGGAGCAGCTCTAGACCGAAATGGTTTGCGACCAGCACGTTACTGTATTACCAATGACGACCTAATTATCGTAGCATCTGAAGCAGGAGTAGTTGAGATACCAGAAACAGAAATAGTTGAGAAAGGTCGTCTCGGTCCTGGACAAATGATTGCTGTAGACTTAAGCACTAACGAAATTCTCAAAAATTGGGAAATTAAAAAACGTATTAGTTCCCAACTACCCTATGGAGAATGGTTAAAACACAGAAAGCAGATAGCAAAGCAACCATTTACCACCAACACTCAACTAGAATCACAAACCCTACTCCAACTACAAACAGCTTTTGGCTATAGTTTGGAAGACCTGGATATGGTGATTAGTGATATGGCAAATTTGGGTAAAGAACCAACATTTTGCATGGGTGATGACATTCCCCTAGCTGTGCTTTCTCAACGTCCTCATTTGCTATACGACTACTTGAAACAAAGGTTCGCTCAAGTGACAAACCCTCCCATCGACCCTCTGCGGGAAGGAATGGTAATGTCACTGAATATGCTTCTCGGTAAGCGTGGCAACTTATTAGAAATTAGTGCGGAAAATGCACGGTTATTAAAAGTAGAATCACCCGTATTAAACGAGGCAGAATTACAAGAAATTCGGGACTCAGAATTTGCCACAGAAACTCTTTCTACTCTATTTGCCGTAGCTAATGGACCAGAAGGACTGCAAACAGCGGTAAATAATTTGTGTCAACAGGCAGCAACAGCAGTTCAGAATGGTAAGGAAATTATTATTCTATCTGACAAATGTGATGGTGGAATAAGTTCAGAATTTGCTTATATTCCGCCTCTGCTAGCTGTGGGTGCCGTTCACCATCACCTGATTAAACACCAGTTGCGTATGAAAGCATCTTTGGTGGTAGAAACAGCTCAGTGTTGGAGTACCCATCATTTCGCTTGTTTAATTGGTTATGGAGCTAGTGCAGTCTATCCTTATTTAGCATTAGAGTCCGTCCGTGCTTGGTGGTCTAGCTCCACAGTTCAAAAGCAAATGGAACGGGGTAAAATTACAAAAATCACCATCGAAGAAGCTCAGAAACATTATCGTAAAGCAATAGAAGCAGGACTGTTGAAAATTCTCTCGAAAATGGGAATTTCTTTATTGTCTTCTTATCAGGGAGCGCAAATTTTTGAAGCTATTGGTATTGGTGGAGACTTATTAGAACTAGCTTTCCGAGGAACTACTTCTCGAATAGGTGGTTTAACTGTGGCAGAATTAGCGCAAGAGGTGATTTCTTTCCACAGTCGCGCATTCCCAGAACTGAATATTAAAAAGCTAGAAAACTACGGCTTTGTGCAATATCGCCCCAGTGGGGAATATCACATGAATAGTCCGGAAATGGCAAAAGCACTCCATAAAGCAGTTGCTACCTTTAATCATGGTAATGGCAATGGCAACGGCAATGGGAAACACCCAGAAACAACAGAGTATGACCACTACGAAGTTTACAAGAAATCTTTGCAAGAGCGACCAGTAACAGCTTTGCGAGATTTGTTAGATTTTAATAGCTATTCCCCTTCCATACCTTTAGAGGAAGTCGAACCCGCAGCAGAAATAATGAAACGTTTCTGTACTGGGGGAATGTCTCTCGGTTCATTGTCACGGGAAGCGCATGAAACCTTGGCGATCGCCATGAACCGGATAGGAGGCAAATCTAACTCCGGCGAAGGTGGAGAAGATCCCACAAGGTTTAAGGTATTGGATGATGTTAATAGTCAAGGTTTGTCTACCTTGTTACCTCATCTCAAGGGATTGAAAAATGGTGACACCGCTTCTTCTGCAATTAAACAGGTTGCTTCCGGTCGTTTTGGCGTGACTCCAGAATATCTGATGAATGCCAAACAGATTGAAATTAAAGTTGCTCAGGGTGCAAAACCAGGTGAAGGCGGTCAGTTGCCTGGTAAAAAAGTCAGCAACTACATTGCCACACTCCGTCGTTCTAAACCAGGAGTTACCTTAATTTCACCCCCTCCTCACCATGACATTTATTCTATTGAGGATTTGGCACAGTTAATTTTTGACCTCCACCAAATTAATCCTAATGCTGGTGTTTCCGTTAAACTGGTTGCCGAAATTGGTATCGGTACTATTGCTGCTGGTGTAGCTAAAGCTAATGCAGACGTCATTCAGATATCCGGTCACGATGGCGGTACTGGTGCTTCTCCTCTCAGTTCAATTAAACACGCTGGTAGTCCTTGGGAATTAGGTTTGACTGAAGTACATCGGGTATTGATGGAAAATCAACTACGCGATCGCGTGACTCTCCGTGTAGATGGTGGTCTGAAAACTGGTTGGGATGTAATCATGGCTGCTTTAATGGGAGCCGAAGAATTTGGTTTTGGTTCCATTGCGATGATTGCTGAAGGCTGTATTATGGCAAGAATTTGTCATACCAATAGTTGCCCAGTTGGTGTAGCAACTCAACAAGAGAAACTACGTCAGAAATTTACTGGAGTGCCAGAAAACGTGGTTAATTTCTTCTGGTTTATTGCTGAAGAAGTACGAACTATTTTGGCACGTTTGGGTTATCGTTCCCTCAGTGAAATATTAGGTCGTGCAGACTTGCTGAAAGCACGAGAAAATGTAGAGTTAACCAAAACAGAAAGTTTGAATTTAGACTGCTTGATCAAGTTGCCAGATACTCGCACTAACAGAGATTGGTTACACCATGAAACAGTTCATAGCAACGGTCCTGTTTTAGATGATGTGCTGTTAGAAGACCGAGAAATTCAAACAGCAATTCGCAACCAGGGCAGTGTTTCCAAGACAATAAAAGTAGTTAATACTGACCGGACTGTAGGAGCAAGGTTGGCGGGAGCGATCGCCTCTCGTTATGGGAATACTGGTTTTGAGGGGTTGATTAATCTCACATTTAATGGTAGTGCTGGTCAGAGTTTTGGTGCTTTCAATTTACCAGGAATGACTTTAACATTACAAGGTGAAGCCAATGATTATGTTGGCAAGGGAATGCACGGTGGAGAAATTATTATTAAGCCACCTGTAGAAGCAGGTTACAACCCGGCGGAAAATGTGATTGTTGGCAATACCTGTTTATATGGTGCCACTGGTGGTATTCTGTTTGCTAATGGTCAAGCAGGGGAACGTTTTGCTGTCCGAAATTCTATGGGTAAGGCAGTTATTGAAGGTGCTGGCGACCATGCTTGTGAGTATATGACTGGTGGCGTTATTGTCTGCTTGGGTAAAGCAGGTCGTAATGTTGGTGCCGGTATGACGGGAGGAATTGGTTATTTCTTGGATGAGGATGGTGATTTTCCTGCCAGGGTGAATAATGAAATTGTTTCTATTCAGCGGGTGTCTACACCAGCAGGTGAGGAGCAGTTGCGGGAATTGATTTCATTGCACCTTGAAAAGACTGGTAGTGAGAAAGCAAAGGCTATTTTGGCTAATTGGTCTCAATATTTACCGAAGTTTTATCAAGTTGTGCCTCCTTCTGAAGCTGATAGTCCGGTAGCAAGTGTTGATGCTGAAAAGCAGGTTGCGGTTAAGGTTTAGGAATTTAGAATTCAGAAACATTTGCAGATGATTAAATAATTTTGGGGGCGATCACTCTCCATCGCCCCTTTTCAGTTATCAGTTATCAGGTCTCTGTCAAAAGGTGAAAAATTAAGATTGCGTCAAATTTTAGGGGGAGGCTGGACATTAGTAGCGATCGCTGAAGTTTTACCATCATTCTCTGATATGGCTTTAGAGCTGCATATTATATCATGTCTGGTAGCATCGGTCTTATAATATAAGAAAGAAGAAAGAAGAAAGAAGAGAGAAGAAGGAAGAAGGCTGAAATTTCCTGAAGACATAACCCTCTCGTTTACACAAACCATACCAACGGACATGATATTATTGCTGAAGCTAATAACAATTGAGCACAAAAAGATACATGAATCATGATGTGAATTTCAAGGTATTTGTGATATATTAATTTTTCAAAATTAACAATTGATCAAACTATGAGTCAAGATCCTCAGAGTATTAGTTCTAATTGGGCACATACCCCTCCTGTTAATGCCTCGAAAGTCGAGGCAGATTATGACTTTTTAGCCGATGATTACGACGATCTAATTAAGGAATGGGGTTACGATGGCCCTCGCATTGGTGCTGAGTTAGCCAAGCAGTTTTTCTCCCTTGAAGACTCAATTCTAGATGCTGGTTGTGGTAGTGGCCTGACTGGAGAATCTCTGTACAATCGGGGGTTTACTAATATTACAGGGGTTGACATCTCCCAAAAATTACTGGATAAGGCGACTCAACGCCAGGTATATCGCGAACTGGTGAAAGCCAACCTGCAACAACAACTTTCATGGCCAGACAACACCTTCGATGCGACCTACTCTATTGGAGTTCTGACCTATTTTCCAGATAATTTCCCTTTGCTGGAATTTTGCCGTGTAACTCGCCCCGGGGGATGGGTACTCTTTTCACAACGGGTCGATCTATTTGAAGAAGGAGGCCACGGAAGAGCATATAATTCTATGGAATCTCAAGGATTATGGCAGCAAAAATACATTTCTCAGCCAACGGCTTACCTTCCTGGACATTCAGAATATGCCCAGAACATTCTTGTCTATTATCTTGCTTATCAAGTTACTAAATAACTCTTTATGTATAAATCTGCATCTACCTTGAATGAAACTAATATTCCTTGTCTTTCTGGCTCATTTCTCCCTGAGAAAAATAATAGCACTTCACAACTAATCGATCGCCAAGCCGAACTTACACCCCAGGCTATAGCTTTATGCCAGGGTGAGGAGCGACTAACCTATTCAGAATTGAGAGTACGCTCGAATCAACTGGCTCATTTCTTGCAATCTAGAGGATTGGGGCGGGGTAAATTTGTTGGGATTTGTATCGATCGCAGTTTGGAAATGGCGATCGGATTGCTAGGTATTATGAAATCTGGAGCGACTTATGTTCCTCTCGATCCAAGTTTTCCCACAGAACGTTTGAAGTTTATGGTAAATGATGCTGGGATTCAGTATATTTTATCAACTACAAAATTGACTTCTGAGATTTCACCACTTAATGTGGAAGTTATAGAGTTAGATAAATTATTAAATGAACAACTAGCGACACTCCCAGTTGAGTCGCCAGAGGTAACGCCTTTACCAGAAGCTCCCGTTTATCTGATCTATACTTCTGGCTCCACTGGAAACCCCAAAGGAGTCACTATCCCCCATAGCGCTTTGGTGAATTTTTTACTGTCCATGCAGATTTCACCAGGGATTAAAGCTAGCGATCGCCTACTTGCCGTTACCACTATTTCTTTTGATATATCTGGTTTAGAACTCTATCTCCCCTTGATTACTGGTGCGAGTATTCGCTTACTAACGCGCCAGGAAGCTCGCAATGGTAAAATTCTGAATCAACTCACTGAAAGTGGTGAGGTAACGATGATGCAGGCAACACCGACAACCTGGCAAATGATGCTCAATGTCGGTTGGCAAGGAAATCCTAATCTGAAAGTCTTGGTTGGAGGAGAAGCATTTCCAGCAGCGTTAGCTAAAAGAATGCTTGACAAATGTGGGGAAATATGGAATATGTATGGTCCGACTGAAACTACTATTTGGTCAAGCATAGCTATGGTTACAGACGCCCAAATCTCAATTGGCAGCCCTATTCACAACACTCGCATCTACATTCTTGATAATAACGAGATTGGTATTGGTGGCAAGGGTTTAGCCTTGGGTTATAAAGACCGCCCTCAGTTGAATGCGGAAAAATTTGTGGATTCCGAAATTGCTGGGGAGCGCATTTATCGCACTGGTGATATGGGTCGCATTGATGAGTCTGGAAAATTACATTTCCTGGGTCGCATCGATCATCAAGTGAAGGTGAATGGATTTCGCATTGAAACTGGTGAAATAGAAGCTCACATTGAGGAATATGAAGGGGTACAACAATCCCTAGTTACGGTGAAATCCTATAGCTCAGATGACTCTAGGTTGGTTGCTTATGTAGTTCCTAAATTAAACGCTACACCAGATATGGTCGGACTTTGGGAACAGGTCTGGACTAACGCACACAGCGATGAATCGGAAGTTTACGATCCTACTTTTAACTATAGTGGCTACAACAATAGCTTCACTGGTAAACCGATGCCGGAAGTGGAAATGCGGGAATGGGGTGAAAATACCCTGAAGCGCATTAAATCCCTGAATCCTACTCAGGTATTAGAAGTTGGCTGTGGAACAGGTATTCTACTTTTTGGTCTGGCTGAAAACATTAAACGTTATGTGGGAACTGATATTTCTCCGGCAGCATTATCCTTTATCCGAAAACAGATAAATGATAATTCGGAGTTATCCTCCAAGATAGAGTTACATCATCGACCAGCTCACAAGCTACCGAATCTGGATTCTGGAAGTTTTGATGTCATAATCATCAATTCAGTGGTGCAATATTTTCCCAGTATTGATTACCTGGAAAGTGTCATTAAACAGTTAATCCCGTTGCTTTCTGCTGATGGCTCTATTTTTATTGGGGATGTTCGTAATCTTCTGTTGTTGAATCACTTCCACAAAAAACTGTTGTCAACGACGACATCGGAAACGGTGAGCGAGCAGCAAATTCAACAGTCTATGAGCAAGGAAGAAGAGCTAGTAATTAACCCGGAATGGTTTTTAGCTTTGAAAAAGGCAATTCCTGCTATTTCCGAAGTTCAGATAATTCCCAAAGCAGGTCACTTTGAAAACGAGTTCACCAGCTACCGCTATGATGTGGTTATTTCAAGAAATTCTCGTTCAAATCTGGCTGTTGAGTGGAGCTATTGGAGGCAAGATAACTGGACGAAAACTCGCCTGACACAAATACTTCAGAAGCAAAAAACGGTAGCTTTGGCAGGGGTTCAAAATTCCCCGATTGTTCCAGAAAGCGATCGTGCTATTAAACCAGCAGACTGTTTCGAGCTAGCTGAAAAATACAACTATCAAGTTTACGTCAGTTGGGCAAATAGCGATGAAACTGGTGTATTTGATGTAGTTTTTCTCAAGGATAACCAGGCAATGCCGATTTTTCCAGAGTCAAACTCATTATCTTCGGTCAAGAAAATGGCTAATTGTCCGATACTACTCAGTTTGTCGCGGCAACTAGAGCCTCGCTTGCGGAACCACCTGCGGGAATTTTTACCCGACTATATGATTCCCAAGGCGTTTGTATTTCTAGACTCGTTTCCGCAAACTCTCAATGGCAAGATAGATCGCAAGCAACTTCCCGAACCAAATATCAAACGGCCTGTACTAACCAACCGTTTTCAAGCAGCCAATACAGATGAAGAACGTATTCTCGTGGAGATTTGGGCGGAAACCCTACAAATAGAAGAAGTAGGAATTACAGACAACTTCTTTGAGTTAGGGGGAACTTCCATTCTTTTAACCCTACTTCATGGGAAAATTCAAGATCGGTTTGCAGGCTCTAATATTGTCGATCGCGTCGATCTTTTTGAATACCCAACGATTCAAACTCAAGCCAGATATTTACGAAATCAAACAAATTCAAATATCTCTGAGGAAACGAATCAAAAGTTGCCTACAGAAAACCACCGAGATTCCAGAAACCAATCTGCCAACACTCAGGTAGCGGAAACAGATATTGCTATCATTGGAGTTAGCTGCCGATTTCCTGGCGCAGATAATCCAGAAACATTTTGGCAAAACTTGCAGACAGGGGTCGAGTCGATTACATTCTTTACCGATGAAGAGTTACTCGCAAATGGTGTCGATCGACAATTATTACAGAATTCAAAATACATCAAAGCTAACCCGATCCTGAAAGATATCCAGAATTTTGATGCCAGTTTCTTTGGGATTCCCCCATTTGAAGCCGAGATAACAGACCCACAACAACGTCTCTTCTTAGAATGTGCTTGGGAAGCCCTAGAAAGTGCTGGCACTATTCCTACCCAAACCACAGCCAACATTGGTTTATTTGCAGGAGCCGGAATCAGCTCTTACTTGCATCAGGTCTTATCCCAGAGAGGCGACTTCTTTTCATCAGTGGAGAACTTTCAAGTCATGCTGGGCAACGATAAAGATTATCTGCCAACCAGAGTCTCCTACCGATTAAACCTGACAGGCCCTAGTATAAACGTTCAAACTGCCTGTTCGACATCCCTGGTTGCCCTGCACCTAGCTTGCCAAAGTATCCGCAACGGTGATTGCGATGTAGCCTTAGTTGGTGGAACTTCCATCGTTCATCCCTATGATGTTGGTTATATGTTCCAGGAAGGGATGATTTTCTCTCCAGATGGGCATTGTCGCCCCTTTGATGCCAAAGCCAAGGGAACTACTTTTGGCAGTGGGGTCGGCGCAGTCGTTCTCAAACGTTTGAGTCAGGCATTGGAAGATGGCGACCCAATTCGCGCCGTAGTCAAAGGTTCGGCGATTAATAATGATGGTGCTGAGAAAGTTGGATTTACTGCGCCCTCAGTACAAGGGCAAGCTGATGTCATAGCTGATGCCATCAAAGTTGCTGGAGTTTCACCAGATTCTATTTCCTATGTGGAAGCCCACGGCACAGCAACAGAGTTGGGAGACCCAATTGAAATTCGAGCGCTTACCCAGGCATTCCGGAATCAGAGCGATCGCCGTGGTTATTGTGCCATCGGCTCGGTAAAGAGCAATATTGGACACCTGATTTCAGCCGCTGGCGTTGCCGGATTAATAAAAACAGTTCTGGCTTTGGAAAAACAACAAATTCCACCGAGTCTCCACTTCCAATCTCCCAACCCGGCAATTGATTTTGAACAGAGTCCTTTCTTTGTCAATACTAAACTTAGTCCTTGGGTGGCTAATGGCAAACCTCGTATTGCGGGCATTTCTGCCTTTGGTATTGGGGGAACAAATGCTCACGCGATTGTAGCCGAAGCACCAACGGTTGAGACGCAAACTCGACCCAGTAGCAGACCTAGAGTATTATTAACTCTTTCCGGAAAATCCGAGGATGCTCTTCTCGAACTTGCTGCTAAATATACTGACTTTTTGCAAGAGAATCCAAATATATCCCTACCTGATGCTGGGTACACCACCCATGTAGGCAGGAAACACTTTAACGTTAGAGCTGCCTATGTGGGAGGCGATAGCAACGAGATGATTCGGGAGCTGAAGCGCAAGCCCATGGAAATCTCTAGCACTCCTGCTTCCAGCTATCTAGCATTTCTGTTTACGGGGCAAGGTTCGCAGTTTGCTGGTATGGGCAGGAAGTTGTATGAAACAGAGCCTATATTTAAGGATGTAATCAAGCGTTGTGAAGCAGCATTCTTAGGGCATCGCGGACGCTCTCTTCTAGATATTGTCTTCGCAAAAGATGGAGACACCTCGATTCACAAAACTGAGTTTGCACAACCAGGAATCTATGCTCTCGAATGTGGAATAGCTGCATTGTTATTGTCTTGGGGGATTCAGCCTAGCATTGTGATGGGTCATAGCGTTGGTGAATTTGTTGCTGCCTGGGTAGCCGGAGTTTTCGAGTTAGAAGAAGGGTTGATGTTGGTCGCCGAACGCGGACGCCTAATGCAAGAACTCCCAGAGTCAGGCAGCATGATTAGCATTTTCGCCACCCAGGATGTGGTTATGGATTATATAGCAGATTACACAGATGTTTCCATTGCTGCAATCAATGGGCAAAAAGCTGTGGTGATTTCAGGTAAACAGGAATCCTTAAAACACATTATCCAGCGTCTAGAAGCAGGGAATGTCAGCTATAGAGAATTAGTGGTTTCCCACGGGTTTCATTCTTCACTGATGGAACCAATGTTGGATAAATTTGAACGATTTGCCTCCCAGTTTGACTTCCATCCACCCCAAATCCCCTTCGTTTCTAACTTGACGGGGGATATTTTGGATACAGATCGAGTCTTAGATGCCACCTATTGGAGAGATCATATTCGAGGCACTGTTCGCTTTTACGATGGATTAAAAACTATTGTAGATTCTGGACTAGCTCTCTTTCTAGAAATTGGTCCGAAACCAATCCTCTGTGGTTTAGGAAAACGGGAGTTTCCAGAACTAACCTGGATTCCCACTTTAGAAGGCTCGGAAAAAGGTTATGGCGATATTTTAGACAGCCTTGGTTGCCTCTATACCAAAGGCATTTCCATAGATTGGAATGCTTTTCATACCCATGAAAACCGATTGAAAATTCCCTTGCCTACTTACGCTTTTCAACGTCAACGTTACTGGCCAAAAACAACTATGATTTCCACAGAATATTCTCACAAAACTGCACCATCTGCGATTTCCAATCGGATCGGGCAGGAAATAACTGAAATGGTCGCAACCATGATGCGCATGGATAGCAATGCTCTCGACCGTGAAACATCATTCCTCGCACTAGGGTTAGATTCCCTCACCTTGCTGAATCTTATTACCCGCATTGAAAAAGATTATGGGATTACCCTAGCCATCCATCAATTCTTGGATGAGTTGACTAACCTGCAACAACTTATTGACTTTTTGAGCGAGAAAGTTCCAGAAAAAGCTATTACTGTAACGAATGCAGCCCCATCAACCAATGGAACCGTTGTTCCTCAGCCACCTGCTAACAAGCCCGAAATCGCTGTTGTACATGAAACCAATAATATCGTTCCGCAACCAACGGTTTATCCTACATCTGCTCAAAACGGAAATCATACAGCCCTAGAGCGCATTATTGAGCAACAACTACTGGTGATGGCAAAACAATTAGAAACCATTCAGGGAAAACCAAGTGTAGTTCAAACTCCCGTAGTTTTCTCCCCTCAACAACAGCAACCCCTGGTGAAAGCAATAGAGCCACCCAAGCCAGTAGAAACTTCTAAACAAACACCAACGGGAAAAAACGGATCGGCCCCCGCTCCATTCTCATTTTGGGGTGCAAAAGGCAACGCTGGTAAGCCACCAACAGCCGAACAACAGGCATTCATCGATAATTTAGTACAAGCCTATTCCCAGCGCACGAAGGGATCGAAGGAAAATGCTGCTGCCTATCGCGATTACCTAGCCGATCGTCGCTCAATTCGCGGTCTTCGCCCTAAACTGAAAGAGATATTCTACCCAATTGTTGCAGAGCGTGCCAAAGGTGCTTACATTTGGGATATTGATGGTAATGAATACATCGATATTACCATGGGCTTTGGAGTTCATCTACTGGGTCATAATCCCGATTTCATCGTCAATCCAGTTCGCCACACCCTAGACAATGGCGTGCAAATGGGTCCGCAAACACCATTAGCAGGAGAAGTTGCCAAACTATTTTCTGAGGTAACGGGTAAAGAAAGGGTGACTTTCTGTAATTCTGGCACCGAAGCTGTGATGACCGCAGTACGAATTGCTCGTGCTGCTTCTGGCAAACATAAAATTGTGAAATTTAAGGGAGCTTATCATGGTCACTTTGACGGCACCTTAGCTATTCCGGCAGAAACCGATGGAACACCTTATGGTCAACCCATGTTTCCAGGAACGTCACCCAACATGGTGAAAGATGTCATTGTGCTAGATTATGGTAAACCAGAGAGTCTAGAGGTGATTCGACAATATCGACATGAGCTGGCAGCAGTGCTGGTTGAGCCTGTTCAAAGCCGACTATTAAGCCTTGCACCCAAAGAGTTTTTGCATGAGCTGCGTGCCCTAACCCAATCAGAAGACATTACCCTAATCTTTGATGAAGTGATTATGGGATTCCGAGCTGCACCGGGGGGTGCTCAGGAATATTTTGGTGTTGAAGCCGATATTGCCACCTATGGAAAAGCGGTTGGTGGTGGAATGCCAATTGGGGTTGTAGCTGGAAAAGCCAGGTATATGGATTGCATTGACGGGGGTACTTGGAAATATGGAGACCAATCTTATCCCCAAACCGAACCTACTTATTTCGCAGGTACTTTTTGTAAACACCCTCTGGCAATGTCAGCAGCAAAAGGGGTTCTTCTGCATCTGAAGGAGCAAGGTGGAGCGTTACAAGCCAAATTGAATGACTCTGCAGCTCGACTTGCGCAAGCCTTGAATGACTATTTTCAAACCGAGGGGCTAATGCTGCGGGCTGACCAGTTTGCGTCGATTTTCAGAATTGAATTCCAGAGTATGTTTAGCGAACTTTATCTTCCTATCGAAATGGATCTCTTGTTTTACCTATTGAATCACAAAGGGGTTTATGTTTGGGAAGGTCGCGTTTGTTTTGTCTCCGCAGCCCACACTGACAAGGATATCGACCGCATTATTGCCGTAGTCAAAGAAAGCGTTGAAGAGCTGCGTTCAGTTGGATATTTTCCATCACAAACCTCGGCAAAATCAGTCGCTCAAAAAAAAAACGCACTTATCTCCTAACGGAAGAGCAGCAACGTCTAGTTGAAATTGCCCAAGATAAACGTGGTTCGACTGCCTATAATGAGTCAATTACGTTTGAGTTGAGGGGAAGACTAGCGATAGATCGTTTACGGAATGCTATCCAAACTGTCATCCATCGGCACGATGCTTTGAGAACATCCATCGCTGCCGATGGATTACATCAAATAGTGACGCCAGTCCTGGATATTGAAATTCCTTTGCTAGATTATTCATCTGAAGATGCTCCAGATGAAGCTTTAGATCGATGGCTGTTAGCAGAAAGCCAACAAACATTCGATCTTTATCGAGGACCTCTAATTCGGGCAACAATTATCAAACTTTCTCCAGAGAGATACGCATTCAATATCTGTACTCATCATTTAATTTCCGATGGGTGGTCTCTGGTCGCGATCTTGGAGGAAATTAGTAAGATTTATTCCGGTTGTCTAGATATTCCGCAAATTCAACAATTCACAGACTATTTGCAATGGTATAACCAAGACACCCAAAGCGATGCTTTCAAGACATCGGAACTATTTTGGAGCGAACATCTCAGAACGGTATCCCCTTTACGTTTACCTCTGGATTACCCCGATCCAGAACAACGAACCTACAACGGTGCCCGGATTAGTACAAAGATACCATCCGACTTAACTCTTGCTCTGAAACAACGTTCGATGGCCTGGAATGCAACCTTGTTTCACACACTTCTGGGGGCTTATGTTCACCAAATAACCAAGTTTTGCCAGACAAATGCGATCGCGATCGGAATTTCTGTGAGTGGCCGTCCAACCCATCTGGCCGAACATTTAGTAGGCTACTGTTCCCATTTCATTCCCATTTACCAGAAAACAGATAAAAAGTCAACCTGGAGTCAACAAGTACAACAAACTAAAGCTGCTCTTAGCCAAGCATTCAAGCATCAAAATCTGCCCTTAGCCCGAATATTGGCCAAAATGCCCCAGGAACAACAGGAAAACCTCATACAAGTTACGTTTAACCTGGATCTGGCGATGGCCATTGATTTAGTGGGTCTGCAAACTCAGATTATTCCTCAGCCAGTAACTTCTGCACGATATGCAATGGGCCTGAATGTTATCCCTGAACTCGATAGTCTTCATTTTGATTTGGATTACAACACAGATTACTTTAAGGCAGAAACAATGCAAGAATTTCTGGGGAATTTACAGCGCTTTTCATTTCAGTAGACCAAAAAGTAGGTATTCGTAGGGTGTGTTAGCGCTAGCGTAACGCACCAAAGCTCTATATATATATAGTGCCTTTGCGTAAGTCCTGATTATAAGGAAGAAGAAAGAGCGAAGAAGTAAGAAGTTAAGAAGTAACCTCTAATGATGTAGGGGCGATGGATAGCGATCGCCCCTTTTCAGTTATCAGTTATCAGGTCTCTAAAAATTAGGCAAAAATTCTGGAAAATTCTACATCGAAAAAAATTACAGATCATTCCACAGAAGTAGCAGAAAATTTGAGAAATGTTTGGGATAATGTCTGGAATATTTTTGAACCTGATAATTCTTGGAAGGATGACCAGAGTAAACGCGCTTTAATTAAACAAAAGCTTGTTTATTTTTCTCCACAGCACTCTGAGGATGTAGAGCATATAGACAAGGTTATCAAAGCTCTCACTAGAGGAGTAAGTCTAGTACAAGCAGCAACATCTATGCTAAGTATTGAAACTCCGAAACCTCAGTTGAAAACTTCATTCCTCCAACGGCTCCAGAGTCGAGAGCGTCCAGTGATAATCTTTGATGGCGCAATGGGAACTAACATCCAATCCCAAAACTTGACCACCGAGGACTTTGGTGGAGCGAAATATGAAGGTTGTAATGAATATCTAGTCATCACCAAGCCAGAAGGCAGTGGCCAAAGTCCATCGTGATTTTCTGGCAGCGGGAGCGGATGTTGTCGAGACCGACAGGCCATGCTGGGGATTTGAGGGCACTTCCTCTTTCGGAGTTACTGGAAAAAATGCAAGTCGCCATCACTCACAAATCTCTTTTATAACTGTTTATTTGCTCTAGAGCAATGTCCCAATTTCAAGCGATCGCCTACTCCAAATGACTCATGGGCCAAAGGTTCATCTCCCTTGGATTTGATGTTTTTCATCGATTTTAAGAGTTGTAAATCTGTGCCGTATTTGCTAATTGAGATTTGTCGGCTCAATGGCTCAGTCCAGTGGCAGTTTAGGGATTTCACTAAGAAGCAAGCGATCTCCTGTCCGTCCGCTGCGACGCCGAGTTAGGCAGTGCCAAGGTGATTGCTGGGTTTCATGGTTCAACCCAGCTTACGGGCAACTCGTTTACACTGCCCTCTCACAGAAATTCACAGAAATTCACAGAATCTCTCTAAAGATTGTTCTATAATAGAGAATAGAAAATATTGAGGGAAGCTGTCAACACTGGAATTTGGCATTTTCCTTGCCTGGGTTCTATTATTCGATCGTTTGTTGGCAAACGCAAGTCTGCATCATCGCAGCGAGTCCCCAGCGAGTTGAGGAGTATGTTAAGGGAGATAAGTGGATCGTGAAATAACCTGGGATAGGGAGGGCAAGGGACTCGGTAGAGATTTTCCTCTGTCCCTCTTGAGTTGATGTCGCCCTCACTCTACTGTTCGTTTAGAACGAGGAGTTATCATGATTACCACCGCCATATTCCCAGGCCGCTACGTTCAAGGCAATGATGCCATCCACCTGTTGGGAGAAGAATTGAGCCGTTTGGGCCAGAAAGCCCTCGTAATGATGGGACCCGTAATCTTTCCCAAATTGCAACCAATTGTTGAAAAGTTCACCCAAGGAAAAATAGAAGTCTATCTAGAACGATTTGGGGGCGAATGTTGCGATCCTGAAATCGAACATATGGTAGCTTTAGGTAAAGCCCAGAACGTTGATATGATCGTTGGTATTGGGGGCGGAAAAACCATCGATACCGCCAAAGCAACTGCCCATCACTTACAACTTCCTGCTGCTATTGTTCCCACCATTGCTTCTACGGATGCTCCCTGTAGCGCCTTGGCTGTCATTTACACCCCCGAAGGCGTTTGGGAACGTTATTTAATATTACCACGCAATCCCGATCTGGTGTTAGTGGATACCAATATTATCGCCCGCGCCCCGGTTCGGTTCCTGGTAGCTGGAATGGGAGATGCTCTGGCAACTTGGTTTGAAGCTGAAGATTGTCAAATCAAACGGGCTAAAAATATGACTGGCCGCATGGGACCTATGACAGCTTTTAACTTGGCTCATTTGTGTTACGAGACGCTGCTTGAATATGGAGTTCACGCGAAAATCGCCTGCGAACAAGATGTGGTGACTCCCGCATTAGAACGGATTGTGGAAGCGAATACGTTGTTGAGTGGACTCGGGTTTGAAAGTGGCGGACTCGCTGCTGCTCACGCCATCCATAATGGGTTTACGATTCTAGAGGAAACCAAGAAATTCTGGCACGGCGAAAAAGTAGCGTTCGGGCTACTTGCTATGTTGATTCTCACTGATCGCCCCAGCCAAGTCATAGATCGTGTGTTTGGCTTTTGTGAGTCAGTGGGCCTCCCTACCACCCTCGCCGATATCGGACTTGATGGCATCAGTGACGATCGCCTGTTGTTAGCAGCTCAGCGGGCTTGTGGTGTGGGTGAAACCATTTATAACGAACCCTGCGAAATTACTCCCGAAAGTGTCCTGGCAGCACTGTGTACAGCAGATGCGGAAGGGCGACGGAGACATGCCTAAATCAGGTAATGTACCGTTTTAGGCACATTACCTGATTTAGGGGTTTTGGTGCGTTCATCAGATTTTGAAGTGTTGGTTTTATGTTGGGGTTGTGACCGATGAACGCACCCTACGCGCTTCTATTATTTGCTCTAGAGAAATGTCCCAATTTCAAGCGATCGCCTACTCCAAATGACTCATAGGCCCAAGGTTCATCTCCCTTGGGTTTTATGTTTTTCGTGGATTTTAAGGGTTGTAATCTATGCCGTATTTGCTAGGTGAGATTTGTCAGCTCAACGGTAAGACTCACCGGCTGCAGATAACTTATCGCCTCAAGTAGATATTTCAAGTAGCAGTCCGGTGCAGTCTAGGGTTAGACGTATATTGGGTGCTCAACCTTATAAATCATAAGCTTAGTCCTTGCTGTTACCGTAATAATTTACACAGGAATGTACTTGACAGAATATGGTGCCCAATGCTCTTTCCAAGGTCTTGCCTCTTCTAGTTCATAGGCCAGTTCATACAGCATCTTGTCATTGCCAATGGCCGCTTGAAACATAGTACCAATCGGCAAACCTGACTCATCATCCCAATTTAAAGGTACTGACATAGCTGGATTACCAGCCACGTTAGTGGGAGCCGTATAGGCCAGACGATTTTGTAGGAACTCTAGAGTTGAGTCATTGACTCTGTCGTTTGGTGTTAGTGCGTCTCCCTCGACAAATATAACAGGCATGACTGGCGACATCAAAATATCGATCGATTCAAAAGTCTCAATATAAAAGCCTGGAACTTTAGCGAGATAGGCTTGCCCTTGGGCTTCTTGCTCATCTGTAATGGAAGCGCCGTATTCAATTAGGGAAGCGGTAAATGGATCTAGGAGACCTGACTCGGCGGCTGCTCTACCACTGAGGATTTCTGTAGATTCAGCCACAGTCCCGAATTGTCGTAAAAATGCACCATTATAGTTTGTAAAAAACTCCACCTCATTCACGGGGAAAGTGACCTCAACGACCTCATGCCCCAAATCTTGCAGCAACCGTACAACATTTTCTTGGGCTTTACGAACAGGCTCTTCAACGACCAGCCCCCCACGAATTGAGGCAGCATAACCAATCTTCAATCGTCGGGTTGAGGGACCAGTCACCAGCCCCACAGGTTCAAATACTTGGCTAGACTTGTCTTCAGTGTCATTGAAAAGGGCGGCACTATCACGCACTGTTCGACTCAAAGCCTGGTTTGTTTTGAACGGATTATGCCCACCATCGGATTCACCAGAGAGCATACGTTCTCGGCTAGGTTTCATGCCAAAAACGCCATTGGCACAGGCGGGCAATCGGTTGGAGCCACCGCCATCAGTTCCGTGAACTAAAGGCAAAATTCCTGCTGCCACAGCAGCCCCTGCTCCTCCACTAGACCCCAGTGTGGACTTAGATAAATCCCAGGGGTTGCGACTCAAGCCAAAGGCACTATTATTCGTGACAATACCCAACTGGGCAAACTCTGGAACATTGGTCATGCCTACAATATTCATGCCTGCGGCTTCGACCCCGTCAATGTATCTCACATTTCTGACTGGGACATTTGTCAGTTGCAGTCGTGAGCCATCGGTACGACGGACTCCCCCGACATCAATCATATCTTTGATTAAAATTGGCACACCAGCAAACGTGCTGTTGAGAGGAATTTGATCAGCTTTTTCCAAAGCCCTTTCGAAGGTAGGAGTAGTCAAGACATTGATAATTGGCTCCATCGCTTCAATACGACGAATAACTACTTCAACTAACTCTCTAGCCGTAATCTCTCGTGCTTTGATCAGTTGGGCTAAACCAAGTGCATCGTAATCTATCAATTCGTCGGATTCCCTCATGCGAGCAAGTGCTTCAGGCGGAATAGGGAATAGTTGGTTGGCGAGAGTATTTGTTCCTGGTCGAGTTGTTTTGGCTTGACCTAACTTACCTAAAGCGAGGGTGCTAGTTAGTCCTACAGCCATACTACTCGTCAGAAATGCACGTCGATTTAATTGAACCATTAAATTTCTCTCCACGATTCCGATGCTTCACTGAAGTTGAAGCAATAAATAGCTTAAGTATCTCCTCTAGAAATAGTCAAGCACAATAGAAGTTCTATGATCAACTGGAGCATATCTTAGCTTGGAGATGCCCAAAATATGGCTAACTATTGCTTATTATGCTTGCTCCTATCTAAGTCAGTCTAACCATTCCAATTAGGGGTATTAGGCTGATCTTGATCGCGATAACAGCCCTGTGAATGACGTTAGGCTAAATAAAGTCTTGATAACACCCCACAATAGAGTGTTATGCAGATCGTAGTCAGTCTATTTTTCCAATTTGGCATATTACACAGAGCCAAATCTTGATAATATCCCAAATTAGGGGTTTATCACGATCTTACTCTGCATATTAGCCCTGTCAGCGGATGTTATGCGGCTTTCTTCATCAAATCTTCATTATCGCCATAGTCCTTCAAATCTGGACTGAATCGATGTTTTGAATGGTCTGAGTCGGTTGATTAATCCAGCAATGGGACTGTTTCGCCTACCACCTGAAACTGCATCGCCTGTCATTCTGGCATCAGTTCGCAAATACGGCCTACTGCTTTTGCTGAACCCAATACGGTCAGCCTGTTGTCTCCGGTGCTAATCCTCACAGGCGTTTATCTGGCTGGGGTACTGTTCCCCTGTCTGGTGACAGCACTGACGATCGCTTGCGAACAGTCTTTCAAGTTTGCCCTGATGTTGATGGGGAGGCAGGCGATCGCTACAATCTTTATTTACTCTATTACTTGCTTGGGCAGGAATATTGATTAAAAGGTCAAAAAAAGGCCCAAAAGTAGTTGATGGTGATGGCCCTAATCCAACATGACGACAATTGTAAATAAATAAAAAGTATTTTTATGTTATCTTAATTATGAGAATAATTATCATTCTCATAAACAATTATCCTCCTCAACTTTCCAAGCCGAATTGCTTTGGGGTTAAAAAGGTTGCAGGAGAAGTCCAAGACCAACTATAACCATTACGACTATGCTAAGTATTGAAGCTCCCAAACCTCAGTTAAAGACTTCATTTCTCGAACGCCTCCAAAATCCGGATCGTCCAGTGGTAATCTTTGATGGCGCGATGGGAACTAACATCCAATCCCAAAACTTGACCGCCGAGGACTTTGGTGGACCGGAATATGAAGGTTGTAATGAATATTTAGTCATCACCAAGCCAGAAGCAGTGGCCAAGGTCCATCGTGATTTTCTCGCAGCAGGGGCGGATGTTGTCGAGACTGATAGCTTTGGATCTAGCCCCTTAGTTCTCGCAGAGTACGATCTAGCCGATCGCGCCTACGAACTAAGTAGAAAGGCTGCAGAATTGGCTCGCCGTTGTGCGGATGAGTTTACGACTCCCGAAAAACCAAGATTTGTCGCAGGTTCCATCGGTCCAGGAACCAAACTACCCACCCTCGGTCATATTACCTATGATGAATTGAGAGCGAGCTTCATGGTGCAAGCAGAAGGTCTCTATGACGGGGGAGCCGATCTTTTCATCGTGGAAACCTGTCAAGATGTTCTGCAAATTAAGGCGGCACTGAGTGCGTTTGAGGCGGTGTTTGCCAAAAAAGGTTCGCGACTCCCCTTAATGGTGTCCGTGACTATGGAAATCCAGGGAACCATGTTGGTGGGGACGGATATCTCTGGGGTGCTGGCAATCCTCGAACCCTTCCCCATTGATATTTTGGGGCTAAATTGTGCCACTGGTCCTAATTTGATGACCTCTCATATCAAATATCTATCAGAAAATTCCCCCTTCCCCATTTCCTGTATTCCCAATGCGGGACTACCAGAAAATGTTGGTGGTCAGGCGGTTTATAAAATGACCCCCGAAGAATATACAACTGCCATGACAGGGTTCATTGCGGAACATGGGGTTCAGATTGTCGGGGGTTGCTGCGGTACGCGCCCAGCACATATTCAAGCTTTAGCCGAGGCTGTGGAATACACCACACTAAAAGAGCGTTCGGTGCGAAAAAATGCCGTGGGGGAGCTTCGAGAACCCATCTCCTATACGCCAGCAGCAGCTTCCATTTATTCCGCCCAAACTTATGAGCAGGATAATTCTTTTTTAATTGTTGGTGAGCGATTAAATGCCAGTGGTTCTAAGAAAGTCCGCACGCTGTTGAATGAAGATGATTGGGATGGGTTATTGGCGATCGCTAAATCCCAGGTTAAAGAAGGGGCGCATATGCTGGACGTAAACGTGGATTACGTCGGGCGTGATGGAGAACGGGATATGCGAGAACTGGTATCGCGACTGGTGACTAATACGACTCTCCCACTGATGCTCGATTCCACCGAATGGACAAAAATGGAAGCTGGTCTCAAGGTCGCTGGGGGCAAATGTTTGCTCAATTCCACCAACTATGAAGATGGGGAAGAGCGATTTTTTAAAGTGTTGGAATTGGCAAAAGAATATGGCGCAGGGGTTGTCATCGGCTGTATCGATGAAGAGGGAATGGCTCGAACCGCCAAGAAAAAATTTGAAATCGCCAAACGGGCTTATGAGGATGCGCTCAAGTTTGGGATTCCACCCCATGAAATTTTCTATGATACCTTAGCCCTACCGATTTCAACTGGGATTGAGGAGGATAGGGAAAATGCCAAAGCAACCATCGAATCAATTCGACTGATTCGGGAAAATCTGCCCGGTGTTCACTTTATGCTGGGGGTCTCTAATATTTCTTTTGGCTTGAGTCCAGCCACTCGCATTACCTTAAATTCTGTCTTCCTGAATGAAGCGATGAAAGCTGGGATGGATGGTTCGATTGTCTCTGCTGCCAAGATTTTGCCCTTATCGAAGATTGACGAAGAACATCAACAGATATGTCGCGATTTGATTTATGACAAGCGCAAATTTGAAGGGGATATTTGCACCTACGATCCGTTGACGAAGTTGACGGAAATTTTTGCGGGAGTGAGTGCAAAAGATGCTAGATCGAGTGCTTCCTTAGCAGATTTGCCCATCGACGAACGCTTGAAGCAACATATTATTGATGGCGAGCGGATTGGATTAGATGATGCGTTAAAGGCGGGTTTAGATGCAGGTCATAAAGCACTGGAGATTATCAATACTTTCTTGTTGGATGGGATGAAGGTTGTGGGCGAACTGTTTGGCTCTGGTCAAATGCAATTGCCCTTCGTGTTGCAGTCAGCCGAAACCATGAAATCTGCCGTTGCTTTCCTGGAACCCTACATGGAAAAAATCGAAGGAGAGGACGAAGATCGCGGTAAAGGTAAATTCCTGATTGCTACCGTTAAAGGGGATGTCCATGATATCGGGAAGAATCTGGTGGATATCATCTTGACCAATAATGGCTACAAGGTTGTCAATCTGGGCATTAAACAAGCTATTGAGGCGATCGTCGAAGCTTATGAGCAGCATCAGCCTGATTGTATTGCCATGAGTGGCTTGCTGGTGAAGTCTACAGCATTTATGAAAGAAAATCTGGCAGCATTTAATGCTAAAGGTATTACAGTTCCAGTGATTTTAGGTGGTGCAGCACTCACACCAAAATTTGTCTATGGAGATTGTCAAGATACTTACAACGGGCAGGTGATTTACGGTAAAGATGCTTTTGCCGATTTGACCTTTATGGATCGACTGATGCCCGCCAAAGAACAGCAATCCTGGGTGGATACCGAAGGCTTTACAGGGGAATATGCTCAGTTTAACCAAAAGGGACGTAAGGCGATTGAAGATTCAGATCGAGAACTCAATGGTGATGGGCAGAAATCAGATGGCGATGGGAAGAAATCAGATGAACCAACTGTCATTGATACCAAACGCTCGGAAGATGTGGCGATTGATATCGAACGTCCTACGCCGCCTTTCTGGGGGACGAAAATTCTTCGGAGTAACGATCTAGATTTAGAAGAACTGTTCTGGTACATGGATTTGCAGGCACTGTTCGCTGGGCAATGGCAATTCCGTAAACCGAAAGGTCAATCTCGCGAGGAATATGATTGGTTCCTGGCATCAAAAGTTCATCCGATCTTGGAAGAATGGAAGGAAAAAATTCGCACGGAAAAATGGTTGGAGCCAACTCTAGTTTATGGTTATTTCCCCTGTGCAGCTATTGACAATTCCGTTCATGTTTACGATCCTAGTGTGATTGAGCAAGGCTTAACACCGAAAACAGCAACCCCGTTTGTCACTTGGACATTCCCCCGTCAGAAATCCGGGCGTCGGCTGTGCATTGCTGATTTCATCCGCCCAGTCGAACAGGATCAATTTGATGTCTTGCCTATGCAGGCAGTCACTATGGGAGAAATCGCCACCGAGAAAGCACAGGAACTCTATAAAGACAACAAGTACACCGATTATCTGTACTTCCACGGGATGGCGGTGCAGTTGGCGGAAGCTTTGGCAGAATGGAGTCATGCCAGGATTCGACGGGAATTAGGCTATGGGGATTTAGAACCGGATAACATTCGCGATGTATTAGCCCAAAGGTATCAAGGTTCTCGGTATAGTTTTGGCTATCCAGCTTGTCCGACGGTGATGGATCAAGTGCCACAGTTGCAATTATTGGGATGCGAGCGCATTGGGTTATTGATCGATGAGAGTGAACAGCTTTATCCAGAGCAATCGACTACTGCTTTTGTCACCTATCATCCTGTCGCTAGATATTTTAGTGCTTAGTTAGAGCGATCGGCAATGGGGTCGCGTTGAAATCCAGGCGACCTCTAATTTTTCTTGATAATTGCTAGAGAGTCGGTCAAGAAACCCGGTTTTTTGGAAAAACCGGGTTTCTGATATACCAAAAAACGTGGTTTCTCAGAATACTTGACCGGCTCTCTAGGCATCAGCATAGCTCCTTTAGCCTAAATTCCAACTGGATTTGCTTTCAAAATAGAGGTCTCTAATGAGTCAAACAAACGATAGATCGAATTGGCATCAAGATTTTATTGCCAGTAATTTGTTAGTCATTGGCTATAATGCTTGGGTTGGTCATCTCAGTCAGAAGCGCGGTGCGATAGTTTGTAGCACAAATTCTCCAACATTGGGGGTTGGCGGAGAATCATTCCAAACCCATTTTGTCGGACGTTCTCGCCTTGCCCCGTTCCTGAATGCCTGGTTAGCGGCTCCTGACACTGCAATTTTGCGCCATGACTTTATGATTGGTCACATCTTGGAAGTTGTCGATAATTATGATCCAACCACAGAAGTTGTATTGTTGCTGGAGTCTTTCGAGCAGGCGATGTTCTTTTACTTGAAAAACCTACCCATCACACCACCTCAATGCTACGAGCAAGTATGTAAGACTTGGGATGAATTCCAGCCAGGAGTTAGTGGTTGGCAAGATGAACAACTTCCAACAATCTGTCAGAACTGATATCTCAATAAACTGGTAATTTTGGAACAGTTCATTCCCTAGAGACTGGCGATGAAGGTTTAATGCTTCTCAAAATGGAATATAGCAATCCTAAATAGATTGTCAAAAATTAAAAAGTACACAGAAATTAGAAATTCCCTTTTTCTGTGTACTTTTCCCTTTTTCCTATTCCGTAATATTTGCCATTGCTTATTCCCCATTCCCTCAAGGGACTAATTATTTGACACGACTCAAATAGGATTGATATAGTATGGAGTGCCTAGTAAACATAAATCTGACTGAGGTATTTTATGAGATTGAATGACTGTCACAATTTTCAGGATTTCCGAAAATTAGCGAAACGCCGACTACCACGAGCGATTTTTGATTACATCGATGGAGCCGCCGATGATGAACAGAGCTATCGGCGTAACACTCAAGCCTATGGAGACTGCGATCTTATTCCGAACGTGCTTGTCGGTGTGGAAGATGTGGATATGTCAGTTGAGGTGATGGGGCAAAAACTAGATATGCCTATCTACTGTGCCCCGACAGCATTGCAACGCCTTTTTCATCACGAAGGAGAGCGTGCGGTTGCGAGGGCTGCTGCAGAATATGGCACGATGTTTGGGGTATCTTCACTGGCGACTGTCACCGTTGAAGAAATCTCCAAAATCGCAAACACGCCTAAGATGTTTCAGTTCTACTTCCATAAAGACCGTGGCTTGAATGATGCGTTGCTTGAACGCGCACGAGCAGCGAACTTTAATGTGTTGGCATTAACCGTCGATACCATTACTGGTGGTAATCGCGAACGGGATTTGCGTACCGGATTTACTTCGCCACCCAAATTAACACTTGACTCCTTAATGAGTTTTGCGACGCACCCAGCATGGGCTTGGAACTTTTTGACAAAAGAAAAGTTCGATATGCCACATTTGTCTGGCTATGTCTCCCAGGGAACTAATTTAGCAGTTTCTGTTGGCGATTATTTTTCAACGATGCTAGATCAATCCATGAATTGGAATGATGCTGAAAAACTCTGCTCGCAGTGGAATGGGCAGTTTGCACTGAAAGGGATAATGAGTGTGGAAGATGCCAAGCGTGCTGTTGATATTGGTTGTACGGGTATTATGGTTTCTAACCACGGAGGCCGTCAGCTCGATGGTTGTCGCAGCCCCTTCGATCAACTCGCAGAAATTTGTGATGCTGTTGGGGATAAAATTGATGTGATTTGCGAAGGTGGTATTCAGCGCGGTACTCATGTGCTGAAGGCGCTATCTGTTGGAGCTAAAGCCTGTTCAGGTGGGCGATTCTATCTTTTTGCATTGGCCGCTGCTGGGCAAGCAGGAGTTGAGCGTGTTTTAGGTAATATGCGCACTGAGATTGAGCGTGATATGAAATTGATGGGAGTGACCAAACTCGATCAATTGAGTAGAGATAATCTACGCTTTCATCCCTCACGATGAAGCTGCGTAGGGTGGGCAAAGTCTAATGAAAGAATTGAGAATTTTCCTCCTTATGCTTGCCCAACCTACAAATCTACCGAGAAAGAACTGTATTCTCAACAAATTTCTCATAGCTTGCACTTAAGTACAGGACAAAAAACGGAGGAAGTCGAGAAAAGCGGGAAACTGGTGGTCAAGATTGGTGAAAATGGAGCCTAGATAGTCAAATCCCAAGCGAAATAGACTTTTGGCTAGGCTTTTGAGCGATCGCCGAGAAAGCTATCGGCTGAAAGTTAACTATACTACCTATGTAAATATTTGAAGATTACACCTGTATGCTAGAATTAACTACTATCAAACAAACAGCCCTCGATTATCTCTTGTCCAATCTGGAAGTATTTCCAGAACATTGTCACTTGTTTGAGGTTGTAGGTGCAACCTGTTTTGATAATAATGAGTGGATGATTAATATTAGTATTGTCGGTTTGATCGGTAAATATTGGAATGTTTTTGTCGATGGCAACACGGGAAAAATTTCACCAGACTGCGAGTTTAATACAGATTGCCAAGACTTGAATAAACCCCATCAATATTCCCATCTGCCCGACTATTTAAATCAACTACTCGATCGCCTTACGGTCAAAATTATTAGATAGATTAACTACTTTTTTTATATATAGGACTTACGCAAAGAAACCCGGTTTCTACGATAAATCGTTGTTTTGAGCAATAGACCTCTAGGAGAAATCGGGTTTGGGGAGTTCTTCTGCGTAAATCCTGATATAATAATGATTGTCAAAATTACAAAATTTAGCTAACATGAATCCCCTATTTACCACTCGCACTTCCGTAGAACAGGTTGAAGAAGGTTTGTTACTTGCGCCCAAATTTGATGTCAATGGTTTGATTCCAGTTGTCACCACAGATGCCAACACGGGTGAAGTGCTGATGCACGCTTATATGAATGAAGAGGCGTTAGTTAAAACCATTGAAACAGGTGAAGCTCACTATTACAGTCGCAGTCGTCAGCAGCTATGGCATAAAGGTCAATCTAGTGGACTGGTGCAAAAAGTACAGCAGTTAGCTATTGATGACGACCAAGATTGTTTGTGGATGCAGGTTAAAGTAGCTGGTTCGGGAGCTAGTTGTCATGTGGGTTATCGTTCTTGTTTTTATCGCTGTATTCCTACGGGAAAAAGTGCAAGTGAATCCCAGCAACCAATTCAGTTAACATTTACCGAAACGGAGAAAACTTTTGACCCGAAAACAGTGTATGGTGATGCTCCCAACCCAACACAATTGTAAATTTACTTCAACCGTTTATAGCGGTTTTCATTTTAATGAACCACAGTAGGGACGTTTTGCGGAGCATTCCGGAACGGAAAAAGCATTTTTGTTATCCAACGTCCCTACAAGATTTTGGTTATGGCGATGTGTTTCATCCATGCAAAGAAACCCGGTTTCTATAATAAATCGTTGTTTTGAGCAATAGACGTCTACGAGAAACCGGGTTTATGGGTTATCCTGCGTAAGTCCTGTAATTATTCGGTAAAGATTGAAACAAAAAGGAAAAATGAATGGGAACGGCTCTTTTTAACTTCCCTTCGGGGAAGTCAAAGCTCTCCGGTGGGGGAGCGTCGTATGGGAAAGCCAGGGCAAAGATTCGGATACCTTCATAAGCTAAACGTTCATATGCCGCAAGACATGCTAGGTACATTTTGTTAGTATCAATGTCAACACAGGGGTCCGACATCACCTCTGTCACGCGCA